>JALHTA010000424.1 GCA_022865545.1 Actinomycetota bacterium
TAACCAGATACTTTCTGATCCTCATACATTTTTACGAGACCGCCAATTAATTTGCCCCGGGTTTGTTTTCCCTTCAATAGGCCGATTATGACTATGGCATTTACAACTATTACCAGTGCAACTACTATAAACATGACAACAAATAAATCAACTTCATTCCTGGAGTCTCCAGCCATAGCTGAGTTTATGCCAAGGGCAACCAGGTTTAGAAAAATCGCTGTAAGGATGAATATGATATCGGTACGTGTGTTTTGATTGAGCTCTGTAATAATGTGCTTATGGACTTGCTCAAGCATTTTGGATTCCTCCTTCTACTGAATTATTATTCTTAGAGATATTTAAAGTACAAAAACATTATAACAATTTACATCTTTTATATGTATAGGGACCTGTTGAAAAAAGTTAGAATGTATTTCACAGAAAAAATCAATTATCTTATAATAATATAATAGTATCACGAGGGCATGGATAACCGGTTTTTATGAAAATTAATTGTTTTGGTCAATTATTGCTAAGCAAGGAGTAGATTTGGAAATTGAGAAAAAAAAATATTGGCTTCTATTATACGGACTTATAATAGGTATAGTATTTGATATCCTTTTTTATAATAAAACACTGGGGATATCTTACCCTATTTTTATATTCCTGATCATAGCGGTTCTTACCTTGATCTTTCTGAAAACTTACAGCAGTCTGGAAAAGAAAGCCTGGATTTGGGTAATACCTGTGATACTTCTATCTATTACATTTTCAATTTATTCCAACCAAATATTAAAGATCTTAAATTTTATAATCGTCCTGTATCTTGTGATCATGTTTGCTGCTTGTATGTCAAAACTAAATAGGGCTGACTGGGCTGATTTAAGGTTTTTGGCAGATTTTTTCAAGAGGATATTTGTTCCACTAAAGTATATTCATATGCCCTTCATTACATTTTTTAGGATGACCGAGGGGAAAGAAGGCAAGAGGGGAAGGATAGCTACAAGGGTCGCCCTGGGTTTGATCATATCAGTACCCCTGCTGGCTGTGATAATATGGCTTCTCTCATCTGCTGATATTATCTTCAAAGATATTTTTCTAAATATTCCGGTCTCAAAGATCATAAAACACTTTTTTGTGATCCTTGCAGTATCGGTCTACGCTATTTGTTTTTTCTGGTCAATACTTAAGTCATTTGACGAAGAAAAAAAGCCCGCTTACTTAAAGATGAAGTGGAAAAAAATTCTGGATCCAGTGGTACTGATAACTATCATCTCCTTATTAAATATTGTCTATACTGTTTTTTCAGTGATCCAGTTTACTTATCTTTTTTGGGGGGAGTCTTTTGTGCTTCCTTCTTCATATACCTATGCCGAATATGCAAGGCGTGGTTTTTTTGAGCTTTTAGCCGTATCAGTGATCAATTTTATTATTATCTTGATAGCAGTGTCTTTTATTCGAAAGGAAAACAGGAAGGTCCATCTGGCCAGCAAAGTCTTGCTTTCACTTTTGGTAGGCCTTACATTTGTCCTGCTGATATCAGCATTTTATAGAATGCTCATTTATGAACAGGCATACGGATTTACATACCGTAGGATTTTTGTTCAGGCCTTTATGGTTCTTCTGTTTTTTCTTTTTATTATAAATATTATATATATCTGGTATGCGAAATTGCCTATTATAAAATCATATTTTGTGATGACCTTGATGGTTTATATAATACTTAACTTTTCCAATGTGGACCTGATAATCGCCAGGAATAATATTGACCGCTATATTGAAACAGGACAGATCGATATCGAATATCTAAAAGGTCTTTCATCTGATGCTATTTGCGAAATGCAAAGACTGATTAATATTGACCTAAAAAGTGAAAGCACCTCAGGGGTCAGAAGGCAGGACATAAAGGATGAAGTGCTGGTATTTTTTAATGACAAAAAAATTGAACTCGACGCTCAGAAACACTGGCAAAGTTTTAATATTTCAAGATACAGGGCATCCCGGATCGTTTATAAATATATAAAATGATCTTAAGGATACTGCACCCGCTTAAGCGTGATTTATTCTCCTCTCAATTTCGGAGAATTAAACCAGGATCCGCTAATCTCTATTTTATCACCGGTTTTTTGAAGTGAGATTGTTACCACTACAGCTTCTGATTCCCCGGTATATTTTGCATTATAGACGATCACGATATAGCCGCTATCCTTTTTAGTTTGATCAAGTTTTTTTGAACCAGGCTCATATGTTCCTATGATTCCCTCTATCTGGTCAGCAAAACTCAAAAAATCTTCTTCAGGTAAAGCTTCCTTCATGTCTTTGTTTAAATCCTGGGAGAAGCTATTAAAATCCCTATTATTTATAGCAATAAGATAGTTCTCTGAAGCCCTTGCCGAAAAATCAATATATTCCTGGTCTACCTGATTTGCAGAGCATCCGATTACCGGGAGAATAAGAACCAGGCATATCAGAAGAAGAAATAATCTAGTTGTTTTACTATTTATCATTATTATCCTTTCACTATTATTTAAATCCATAAGCTTTACTTTGAAATTAATAATTATTTCTCATATTCTATAATAAATACCACTTAAAGGCATAGCAGATATCAATATAGAAGAAATTTTAGACTCATTCATAGATCGAATCAAAATATTTAAGCTCGCTGCTATTGCCGCATTCGATACCTGTAGAATATGAGATATTACCGGCCATATCCAGTAGTGCATAAGGAAAACGGCCGCTTTCAATATAGAGCGATATAAGATCCATAAACTTACCTGTCTCATCAAGAGCCATATCATAAAGATCCCAGAATGATTCATTAGAGCTATGGCCTGCATTACATGGATGCATCCATTTGTGGTGGCCAAGATTTAAATAATCCATTCCATTTATGAGTCTGCGGGGGATCATAGAAGAAGTTATTTCATCCCTGGCGCCCATCAGTAGTTCCAGCAGGCGGTATAGCAATAATTTTAATCCTATTGGATCATAAAGATTTTTTAGCACTCTGGAGATATCATGAATAGCTGATCTTACCTGTCTGGGCATAATTGTTGTACCGTATACCTTATCCAGGATGAAAATATAATAGTCTATAAGGACAGGTTCAAATCTTTTCCTTATTGAGACTAGTTCAAAACTTTTAAAACGCACAGGGCAGATCCCCTTCTTTACCAGTGAAAAATAGTCTATAGTACTTTCAAGCCTCCTGTGATGATTGTAATATTTTCTTGTGGCTTTTGTCAGACCATTATCAATACCAGCGCTATAATGGATCAGTGGGTGGGTGTTCCTATCAAGGGAATAGTGACACAGATAACCTGTAAGATAGGTCAAGAGATCATAAAACCTGTCATTTCCTTTCAAGCTATCAAGATAGACAAAACTTTCTTTAAAAAAGGTGTCGACCAGGTTTCCATGTATTATGTTTCCAAGTTTTTCGACACCATCATATTTTATCCAGGGTTTGGCTTTATAATAAAAGAATATATCAGGGCCCTGGGCTCCCAGGTAGAAAAGATCTATCCTTGAGGATATCTCATTTTTCAATACAGGATCTTTGATATTTCCTAAAGTATCTTCAGCAAAAAAGCTATGTGTTATAATAGCCGGCAGGCTACCAGCCTCCTTATATTTTTATTTCTTTACTGGATTTCAAAATATTACTATATTTACTATTAAATAAAATATTTATTACCAGACGCTTGAAATAGATTATATAATCATATTGCCTATAAAATAAATAAAATTCATGAAAATGGTTGAAATATTTTTGTTTGGAAAGCTCACCATAATACCTGGACTATTTATTATGGGCGTCGTCTTGTAAGGGAACTGGTAGATTAAAATATGTTGTACAAAAAATTTAGGGCAAAAAAAACTCCAAGTAATCTTTTACCATAGTTTGCACCTTAGGCTGATCAACTACTTGGAGCCATACTTCAGAACTTTTCTTGGGGACTTTCCAAAATCCAGCTTATTATTTAAGTCCTTTCAAACTTAGATTTCAACTAAATTCTAGACGTTGCCTTCTGTTCTAAAGTAGGCTTTTAATTTACCAAATCTTTGAAAATATGTCAATAGGAAATCGAAAATAATTTTAATTATTATTAAAATTTTACCAAGTTTTCAGAAATTATTAAGCATTTTATAAAAACATTGAAAATAATAAATTCAATGATAGGATATTATTACCAAAGCCACAGTGATTTGGATTATTTAGCCTTGAGCTTATTAATTCTTGTTATTGTAATTATTAATAATAAAGAAAAGGTTTTTAATGAAAAATAGAAATATCACCAATAAGATTATTATAGTCATCGTACTTATTCCTTTACTTGTACTTTCTTTTGGGTATGGTTTTGCCTGGGCCATGGAAAATAATTTTTCCTCAAATGATACTGCCTTTGATTTTGTACTTATTATAGATGAATCGGGCAGCATGAAACAAAATGATCCTGAAAATAAAAGGATAGATGCTGCAAAACTATTTGTAGAATTAAATGAGATCCTGACAAAAGGAAACAGGGTATCAGTTGTCGGGTTCGGGGAGCAGACAAATATATATATTGAACCTACAGAGATAGGGAAAAGTAAAGCTGAGGTTATGGAAGCAATTTCCAGCATTAAAAGCAATCAGGCTCTTACCGATATGAAGCTTGCCCTGGAAGATGTCAAATCCATGCTTGATGGAAGGGTAAAAAGAAATAGGACTATAATAATATTTTTAACAGATGGGGACCTCGGTGTAGATGATATACCTATTCCTGATGAAATAAGGAAAGGTGATGATAAACCAAAGGAAAAACCGGAACCTCCTTCCAGGGAGGATATTAATGCAGACAAAGACAGTCCCGGCACAGCTGGGCAGGGTGAGGATCTGGAGGATCCTGCATCTGGAGATGACCAATTGTCGGAATCAGAAGATAAGCAAATCGATTCTGAACCTGATAGCGCTGAAAGCAGGATTGAGGAATATCTTGAAGAATATAAGGATGAATTATTAAATCTCTGCTATGAATACCAGGAAGATAAAATACAAATATTTCCAATTGCTTTCACCGGAGAAGCAAATATAGAAATACTGGAAAAGATAGCCAGTATAACTGAGGCAAGACTATGGAGATCCGAGACGGCATCGGATATAAGGGGCATATACCTTGATATTTTTAAATATATCACCAGTGTTTTTATCTTTACCAGCCAGCAACAGGAGGGTGAAAAACTTACAGGATCAATACCGGTGCAGGATTATATTGGTAAATTAATTGCTATTTCAGTATCAAATGAGGATGTTGAAAACCCGGATATAAAAATGACTCCACCAAATGATGCGAAGTCGCAGGATATCCAGGAAATAAGAGATGATTCATATGTGATAAATGCCATAGAAGTGCCAGCACAGGGCAATTGGGATTATGAAATAAATGGCGATCTGGTAGTTGCGCTTGACCTTGTAAGGATGAAACTGCTGGATCCGGTGAAAGCAGTATACTTTATGGATTCAAAGGTCCCCATTTCTGTCGGGCTTTCTGGAATCGAAGGGGTATCAGGGGAAGTGGATCCATCTGATTTTGAATTATCCTTTAAGGTCAAAAACCCGGATATGCCTGCAACAGGGTGGATAGAACTTGCCGACGATGGAGGAGAAGACGATCCTTTAGAGGAAGATGGGATATTTAATTACCAGTTTGATCAAATATCCGGGCCAGGTGATTACCTGGTAGAATTATTGATCAAACATAAACCGACAGGTTCAAGCTCACTGAAAGAAACGGTATTTAAAGTAACGGATTATCAGCCAGTTAAAAAAGATATATTCTTAAAAATTGAAAATAATATAATTGCCGGTTCTTCTACAAAAATATATGCAAATTTTGAGGATTTTACTGAGGGTGATTTTAGCTATACTATCTCAGGTCCTGACGGGGTCGGCAGTAGTGGAAAACTTTTAGATAATGGAGAAATAATAAACGGAGATCAAGAGACTTCAGACGGCATTTACAGCGCTATAATTGGAGAGCTGCGGGAAATTGGGGACTATATGATCAAAGTAATGGGAGAATATGAGAGTAGCGAAGGCTATGAGCTTACTCAGGTCCAGGAATTTACCATAGGGAAATATGTCTTGATCGAAGAAATGGAAGATATTCTAGAGATCAATGGAAAAGATCCGGTCCTTGAATTTAATATCAGGATGGAATCGATTTATGACCAGGACCTTATTATAGACCTGGACCCTCAGATGAATTCCGGAGGAATGATAAAAAGTATAGAAGTAGGCAGCCATATCCTGGAAGCAGGAGCTAAAAAGGATGTGGGACTTAGAGTATTATTAAAGGATGATCTTGAAACAGGGGAGTTTACAGTTTCTATTCCTCTTGTAATCGGGGGAGTCTATAATAATGAGACTGCCGTCAGTTTCCTTTATAATAAAAGCTCTTTTATGCTGGACCTAAAGACACTGATAGGGCTAATACTTATATTCGCCAGTCTAATACCACTTATATTTTTACTCTATACGATTATTAATATGCGTAAGCTGGGAATAAATCTTAAAAGTCCCCGCATAATAATAGAGTTTATTGTATTCATCTTACTTTTTATTGCCGGGCTAATCGTATTTTTAGCCGGTGGATTTTAAGCATATGAGGATATATTTAATAAGCCTGGCAATGCTCCGGAAAAACTGGTATTGTACCAGATTATGTAAGAGTTTTCTAATAAAACTTTTAAAATTGGTTCGATTTCATATTTATTATAATACTAATATGTTATAATTATTTTTGAATTTTGTAGTAATTATTCTGGCATTAAAATGTTGTACAGGCAGGTAAGAATATTTGTCAGATGTTTGTTCTTTTACTGCAAATAATTGAAAATTTCTACAACTATCAAATTATGGAAGAAGAAAAAAAATTCTATACCGTCAAGGAGACCACCGAAATACTGGGGATCAGTGAAAATGAGATCCTACGGATTATCGAGTCCAAGAAGATACCTGTACTAAAAGTGGGGAGGGCCTTGAGGATCAGTGGAGAAAATATCCATAAATTCCTTGAAGGCTCAGGAGAATCAGTACCGGTTCAGGAAACAGTAGTACTTGATCAGGAACTGAAAGAAGTATTTTCCCCTGACTCGATTGAAGATGAAGAGACCAGTGATATTTCAGAACTTAGCTACAAGACAAGTGAATTAAAAGATGAATATGATGAGCTTCTTAAGAAAAAACAGGAACTTGAAGAAGACATAAACTACCTGCAGATCGAATATGAAGAATTCAGAGAAAAGATGAAAAAACTGGTTGTGGAAGAATTAAAATCACTTCTTAAAAAAATAGATAATGGGAAATTAGATTTAGAGGAAAAATCTTTCAAAGAGTGATTTTTATGGCCTAAAGATGGATATTGAAAAGATAACAAAGACTCAATTGATCAATAAATTAATTGAGCAACACCAAAGAATTAAAAGGCTTGAGAGAAGGTCTGAAGAAGAGATAGACCGTATAAAAAGCACCCTGAAAGAGGATAATGGCAAATTCGAGAGCCTCACGGAAACTAACTCCATAGGAATCCTGACAATAGATGATAAAGGTATCATCAATTCATGTAATGATTCGATCCTTGAATTCTCAGGGTACAGCAGAAGTAATCTCATTGGAAAATATTTCAGTAAAAGAGTCTCCATAAGCACAAAAGATATTCCCAAATATCTGTCGATCTTTAAAAACATACTATCCGGCAAGGAAGCAGAACCCTTTGAGATAGCACAGCATCACAAGGATGGGCAAATAAGATATGGTGAAGTATATTTTGGCCCCATAAAAGAAGGTAATGATAGAATATCAGGGTTTAAGCTCATTATACGGGATATATCAAACCTGAAGGAGCTTGAAGAGCAGTTAAAAGACTCTGAAGAGAAATTCGATGTTTTTCTCGAGACCTCAATAGATAGTATAGTTCTTCATGATAATGGCAAGATAATAAAAGTAAATCAGCCCTTCCTGGACCTTTTCAATATAGACATCGACGATCTGAAAGGGAAATCTTTATTAGATTTTATTTCAGAAGATTGCCGCGATATTCTGGAAGAAAAGATCGAAGAAAGTTATAAAGGCGGTTTTGAGTTACACGGCCTTAAAAGTAGTGGAAGCAAGGTATATTTTGAAGTATCCGGACAAGATATTTTTTATGATGATAGGCTGGTCCGCATGGAGATACTGCATGATATAAGCGATCTCAGGAAAGCTGAGAAGAAGATCAAATATTTAAAATTCCATGATAGTCTTACAGAACTATATAACCGTAGCTATCTTGAAAAAGTATTGGGTAATGTCTACCGCGAAAGACATCTTCCATTAAACTTTATCATCTGCGACCTGAATGGATTAAAACTGGTAAATGATACTTTTGGCTATAATGAAGGAGATAAACTTCTAAAAAGGGTTGCAAAGATATTGAAATATTGTTCCAGGAAAGAAGATATAGTCGCCAGATGGGGAGGAGACGAATTTTTCATCCTCCTGCCCCGGTCAACCCCCGGTGAAGTCGAAGATGTATTGTATAAGATAAGAAATATCTGTGCAAGCACCAAAGACCAGAAGATACCCTTGAACATGTCGATGGGGATCTCGGCAAGGACCAGCCTGGAACAGAATTTCATAGAAGTCATAAGGGAAGCAGAAGACAATATGTACACTAATAAGCTTCTTGAAAGAAAGAGTATATATAATTCCATAATCACATCCTTTGAAAGAATGCTCTGGGAAAAAAGCCACGAGACAAGAGATCATGCCGAGCGCCTGAAAGGAATGATAGTCAGGCTGGGTAAGTCTATCAGTCTTCCGCAGAGTAAACTTGACGAACTCGTTTTGCTTTCAACCTTACATGATATCGGGAAAGTCGCAGTTCCTGACAGCATATTGATGAAAAAGGGCAAGCTGAATAAAGATGAATGGAAAGTAATCAGAAGACACCCTGAGATCGGATATAATATTGCAAAATCTACTCCTCAAATAGCAATGGTCGCCGAAGATATCCTGGCACACCATGAATGGTGGGATGGAAGTGGATATCCGCAAAGCTTAAAAGGAGATGAAATACCTGTTAACTCCCGCATAACATCCATTGTGGATGCCTATGATGTGATGACTATGGGAAGGCCTTACAAGGAACCAATTCCCATAAAAGATGCAAAGGAAGAATTAATAAGATGTGCAGGGACCCAGTTCAGCCCAGTTCTTGTTGATAAATTTGTGAGAATCTAATTGTCTTTATCAGGATTTAAGAAAATAATTTTTCGCCATTATACCATAATCATCATTATTGCTATTGTGATCATGGTAGTGTTTACCAGCAATTGTAAGTCCTCTCCGGCTGTGAATGCCCAGAACGATCATATAGTTATTGCAAGCATACTTCCGCTTGCCGGATTTGCAGAAAAAGTTGGAGGTCCGAAGATCGATGTTTTTGAAATGGTCCCTCCCGGGGCAAGTCCGCATACCTACGAACCCACACCAGGACAA
>JALHTA010000425.1 GCA_022865545.1 Actinomycetota bacterium
ATTAGCTTTGCCCAGACTTCAGCCGACCTCACACTCCCGGGAAGCATCACAACCACATCTTTTCCCATTCCGCATTTTATGTATTTCCAGTTTATATCACCAACATTAAGATGATGATAATGATGCATTTCCCTGAAATTTATTAACCACTCTTTTTGGACCAGAGGGACATCTTTATAGATCTTTTCGAATCTACTCATAGATCAGGACCTCGATAATTGATATTACATATCTTTCTATTTTAATCATTTTTCCGGTTGATTATATGAACCTGCGCTATTAATGATTAACTATATATTTTAATAATACTTCTAAGTAAAATGTGATTATCTTATTTTACTAATCTTAAGACATTTTTAACACTTTTATTTTATTCTTCTGTCCCCGGTTCGAGTCCGGGTGCCGCCTCCAAATTATAAATAGTTTGCCAGTTTCTCTCAAGCCCAGGAGCTTGTCCGAAAACTGGATCTTATTTTTTCAATCAAACCAATACCTGGCATATGAGTTAATAATTTTCCACTTCATGTGTCAATTTTCCACTTCATATTGTAATAATACTTAAATGAAAGTATTATTTAGTGAATTTTATTAATAATTTTCTAAAGGTTTTAAAATAGAGATCCGGACAATCAGGACTACTATAAAAGAACTTGGAGAATATGTCCCCGGGCATACCAATACGCTCAGCCTGAATAAGATCAAGGAATTTACCACTGTCCCATATTATATAAGCTGGTATAAGACCGGTGATTCAAAGAAGATATTCCCCCTGTTCCTGCAGGAGCTTTCTGATCTCAATCCAACTCCGAAAACCGTACCTGGTCTTATTACGAGAAATCCCTATTTTGACCATGCACAGATAAAATATTTCATTGCTTACAGGGACAGAAAACCTGTGGGAAGGATAGCAGCTTTTATTGACTATACCTACAAGGAAGATGGAAGTGGAAAAATAGGCTGGTTCGGTCTTTTTGAGTCTGAGGAGGATATAGATACCGCGCGCTTGCTTATAGACAGTGCCATTGAATACCTCAAATTAAATGGGTGCAGGAAAATAATAGGCCCTGCCAAATTCAATGCTGGCGGGGAAATAGGACTGCTGGTTGACGGTTTTGAAAATGAGCCTTACTTTATGGAACCATATAATGCCCCCTACTATCAGGATTTCTTCAAGAAATATGGCTTCAGGAAAGAAAATGACTGGTATAGTGTAAACATAGACAAGATCATCTCCAAAGACTATATGGAGAAGGTCGATAGAATACTTGAAAGGATAATAAATCACCGTAAAGGTAAGGCTTTTAGTGATTACAGGATAAGAAATGTTGATTTCAGCAACTTAAGAAGTGAAATAGAGACAATAAGGGAACTTTATAATCCAATATGGAATGAAGGTAATCATCCCCAACAAGTAAAAATGACAGATGCGGAGTTTGATGTGCTTGCCCTTGGTCTTAAGGAGATCTCCCTGGAGGAGCTTATCTTTATTGTTGAAAAGGACGGAAAGCCAGTTGGTATCTCAGTAAATATCCCTGATATAAACGAAGTAATAGCTGAGATGGATGGACACGCCACTTATATGCCTTCTACCAGATTCTACAGCCCCAGAGATATTATCCGGGATCTTAAGATATTTATAAATATTAAGAAGAGGCTCAAGCAAAAGAAATTTTCAAGAATGCGCTTCTTCATCCTTGGAGTAGTAGAAAAACACCGTAAAACCGGTATTGATTCCAAATTATACTGGTCCATAAAAGAAAAAGCCCTTGAGCTTGGTATAACCAGGGGCTCTGCGTCCCAGCTCGCAGATATCAATATGGATATCATAAATCCAATATTCAGGCTTGGAAAGACTGCTATGACCTGGCGGGTTTATGGACTAGATATCTGAAATCTTTTTTAGTGTGGATAGCGACCTCTATCTCCCAGCAAGCCACCCTTTTATCTCATCCTCAGTCGGTTCAACAGCATCCAGTGCCAGTCCGTCGATATATCTTGCTGCCTCATAAAGTACTGGTGATACTTTTCCGTGAACTGCAGCTACGTGGTGTATATATGGTCCGTATATGAGCTTTTCCTCCCACTTTGTCCAGTCAGTTGTCTTTATCCAGAGATAGGTACCGGTAGTCTTTGGTCCCTCTGTTCCCTTTGCCTGGCCGGCAAACAGGCTATAGTCTCCTTTTATACCATCAAACCTTATTACAGTTATGTCTCCGCCTTTTATCTCAAAGTCACAAATGCCGGAAGGTTCACTATCCAGTATTCCGTGGCATCCTACCCTGCCTTCTATACCTTCTTTTTTAAGTGATAGCGGGAAGGGCCCGCAGTGCCAGAGAAGCTCGCTGTCATCATCTGAAGGATGGCGGTTAGTGACATCTGCAAAGATCACCTTAGACTGATTAAACGTAGCCGCCTGGGCTATAGAAGCCGATACTGCTCCGTGTATATCTGTCTCACAGGCTACAGGGATATCTTCATCAAAAAGAAGTGAGTTTGCAAGACACGGCACTATGCCCATTATATCTCCAAGGGCTGTCCAGCACTGGATGGCAAAGGTAGTTATGCCGTCCCTTACTTTTACCTGCTTTATGGCTTCTTTAAGTGCTGCAATATTTTGAAGTTTATCCTCATCTATATCTACTTTTAGATTATCCCTTATATATGAGACTGTTTCTTTATAACTACTGTCACCAGACTCTTTTATCTCTTTTGCGGTATTTATGACATCTATTAAATTATATGGAACTATCTCTATACCGAACTTTTCTAAAAGTTCACCCTCATTTGCAATTACGGACCAGAAGGCTCCGGGTCTTGTGCCGATCTGTCCGATACGCATATTATTAAATGTTTTTACCACATTTGCTGCAGCTGCAAAATTATTTATTCCCCGGGTAAATACAGGATCATCTATTCTGCTATTTATAATATAGCTATAAGGTACGGAATATCTCTGAAGTATCTTTGAGGTAGCAAAAAGTCCGCATTGGCTGTCCCTCAGTCTTGAACCATCCGGCTGGGGTGCTTCATCCCTTGGTCCCCATAGTAGAAATGGCAGGCCCATCTTAGATGCTACCCGGGCAACTATATCTTCAGTACCGAAATTGCAGTGAGGTGATATTATGCAGTCCGCTCCCCCATGAGTAAGTTTTTTTATAGCCGCATCAATATCTTTTTCCTCTACCAGCAGACCGTCTTCATTTATATCTTCGATGTCTACCGTTTTATATCCAAGAGATTTTATCTTATCCAGTGTAAGTGTCTTATATTTTAATGCATCTTCCCTTGAAAATACGGTACGTCGTGTAGGCGCATAGCCGATTGTAAGTTGATCTTTAGTGCTCAATTTTCCTCCCCTATTATATATAAGAATTTTCTATTGGATTATATCATTAAATTAATTTTTCCGGGTCATTAAATTCTAATAAGAATAGATATTTGCTGCATAAAGCAATAGAACTGATCTATTTTTAAAAGGAAAAAAACAAATTTTATTTTTCCCGACACTCTGATAAAATTCATACACTGGGGGCGATTAGCTCAGCTGGTTAGAGTGCTGCGTCGACATCGCAGAGGTCATTGGTTCAAATCCAATATCGCCCACCA
>JALHTA010000426.1 GCA_022865545.1 Actinomycetota bacterium
AGGGATATCATTTTAGAACAGTAGATCGGTTATCATATCCATATTGTCTGCAAAACGGTAACCTTTCATATTCTCATCTATTTCCCTCTCATGCTTTTGAAGTTTATCTGCCATCTCCTTGTATTTCCATACGAGCTTTATACCCAGTGCAAGTGATTTTTTCCTGTCATCCCGCGGTGCGATTATATCTATGGCTGACCAGCCTTTAAAATCTGTTTTATTTAAATAATAGAAAAACTCCAGCAGCTCCCAGAAATTTATGGTCCCGAATATCATATCAGGGTCTGCATCCTTATAATTTTCATTAAGGTGTATTTGATATAATCTGTCATGAACATCAAGAAGTGCAACTGATTCTGCAAGGTTCTCTCCAGCCATAAGGGCGTGGCCCACATCAATTGCTGCACCCAGGTTTGGAGCCCCTACATCATTTATAAGCGCCATTGCCTTTCCCGTATCTCTGATATACTGCTTCTGTCTGGGATCCTTTGATTTTGCTTCAAGAGCAATTTTTACTGTTGGGTCGTAGGCACATATTTCCCTTACAGTCTCTACCATTGTTTTCCAACCATCATAATAATTAGCCTGGAAAGGATAATCAAGACCATCATGGGCCGGCCAAAGAAGTACACTATCTGCTTTTATAGCTTTTGCATAATCTATGGATTCTTTGAATAACTTAACTACATCTTTTCTTATATTTACTTCATTAGTAGAAAAAGCTCTATTTTTCCATTTCCTATTACTCCAACACTCTACTGCAAGATTTGATACCTTAAGTCCGAAATTATCCAATTTTGCCACAAGTTTATCGGGATCCCCTGGTAGAGGAGCTACTGGATAAAACACAAATAGTCCGGTAAGTCCTTCGATCTTTGACATTATTTCCAGCTGCTGGTCAGTAGTCATATCTTCAAAATATCCTCCAGGCACATACCTTTCCCCATAAGTTCCAAGACACCAGAGATGCGCATCAACATTTAATTTCATCATATGCTCCTTTCAAATATTTCAATTAATTTTCTACAACTTTTAAAAATTCCTTTGCAGCCCCGGATGCATCATCAGCATATATCTCTATGCCATATCTGTCGGCAAAGTCTCTTGTAACAGGAGCACCTCCTACCGCTAGCACTACTTTATCCCTAACACCTGCATCTTCTAATGCCTTTATATGCTCTGGTATATTTCCAAGTGTTGTGGTTAAAAGTCCTGAGAAAGCTACTATCTGAGGTTTATACTCTTTTACTGCATCTACAAATTTAATAGGGTCTACATCGATTCCAAGATCCACTATCTTAAAGCCCTGTCCCTCAGCCATTGTTATTACAAGGTTCTTACCAATATCATGGAGATCACCTTTTACCGTACCTATTACAACTGTCCCCTTCTCAAGCATTGCCTCCTTTCCTTTAAGCAGGGGTTTTATTTCTTCCATGGCGGTCTGCATTGCTTTTGCAGCCAGAAGCATATCAGGCATATAGAGTTCCCCTGAGCCAAATTTGTCCCCTACTTCTATCATTGCAGCAGAAAGAGATTTATTAACAATGTCATGTGGGGCTGTACCGCCATCTATTGCTTCTTTTACAAGAGCTTTGATGCCTTTATAATTTCCTGTAGCTGTTGCCTGATAAATATCATCAAGTATAGCCATATTTTCCTCCTTTTAACTAATATTAAATAATTTCTAACTTATTTATTAATATTTCCCATATTTGTGAATGGCATTTAGATAAGCAATAACATTTTCATGGGGTATATAGTTTACTACCGAATGAGATACAGTAGCTACATAGCCGTAGCCCGGTTTTAGTGTATCCATATGTTTTTTAACATCTGCGTCCACATCTTCAGGAGTGCCTTTTGAAAGCGGAAACTCTATATCTACATTTCCCGAAAGGCACAATCTGTCTCCGTAACGCTTCTTATAGTCGGCATAATCTATTCCATATGGATCCATGGGATTAAGGCAGTCAAGTCCCATCTCTATAAGGTCCTCCACTATATCGTCGATCTTGCCATCTGAGTGAAACATAACAGGTATGCCTGCATTTACTGCAGGTTCCATTATCCTTGCCATCCTGGGTACCCACATCTCCTTCATCAGTTTTGGCGGGATAAAGAGTCCTGTCTTAAATGCAATATCATCTGCGGGCCAGATAAAGTCTGCACCGCCGTCTACAAGTGCCTGGGTTGTCTTTACAAAGTGGACCGTTGATTCTTCAAGCATCTCTTCAATCAGGTCCCTGTCTTCATATACCATCATCATAAAGTCATTCATACCTACTACAAATTCATAAAGAGTCTGGGAAATACAGCCATATAGCCCTGAAACACCTATCTTTGAATTCCTTTTAGCTATTGCGTCCTTATATTCTTTTAAGTATTTTTTTAAGTTTGCTATCTGGCCATCTGAGTCCAGTATGAGTTCCTCATAGTCAGCTCTTGTCTTTACATCTCTTTTGTAAGCAGGCACAAGGTTGCCTTCTTCATCTTTTCTACGGTATGGTGTCCAAAGTCCTGCATCAAAAACCAGTGCATCCTGTCCTACCATCTCGCATAGGTCAAGATACTCTTCCGGATACATGGGCCTTCCCTGTTCAGCATCGGCGCCTTTGGCAGGATCTCCCCCGTAAGAGAGGGTATTACCTGCAAATTTACCTAAAAATTTTTCTACATGCTGATCCTCATAAAGGACTTCAAAATTTGGCACCCTGTCAACAGCTTGCCTCTTAAAAGTTGCAAGTAGCCTACCGACATCGGGCTCACCGGTGTATGGATCCAGTGTCTTTGAATTTACCATCAAAACCTCCTTTTAATATTTTAATATGCAATTAATTGCATTAATGCATTTATATGAATATATTATATAATTATAGGCAATATATTAATATCATTTTATTATATTAATACTATCTATCTATATAATAAGCCCCTCCTTCTTATAATATTCCGTTGCTTCATTAAGAATTCTTTGAACATCCTTTTCCTGCTCATCTGTTAGCGGATCAGGTTTGTGGGTTGCCAGGATCTCTTCCATCCTTTCCTTGGCAAGTTCGATTACTGTCTTCTTCCCGGTATTTTCCCATTCCTGATATGTTGTTTTGTCATATACTTTTGGCATATAATCCTCAGTCTGCCAGAGTGTCCTTGTCTGTTTGGTACCCAGGAAGGTCCCCCCGATCCCGACCTGCCTTATAATATCAAGCCCGATCAGGTCATCTGTTATATCGAAGTTCTCAATTATCCTTCCTATCGTCTTTGCTACATCATCATCGATGACTGCAAGTATTGGATTGTATGCAAGCTCGCCGGTGATCCCACCATGAAGGACTATCAAATTAGCTCCTGAGAGAGCCGAACACATGGCTAAGGGAAGTTTTTCAGCTGCTGTCTGGTAATCTATCATCTTGGAATTTGCAAATGCTGATCCTGTATTATTGATAGGGATCTTATAGAGATCATGCCATATCTGATTATATGCCATCTGGTGAAGTGCTATAGCTGATGTTCCAAAATTTAAGTCCCCGGTTTGCATATTCATCCCGGATACAAAATTATTGGCGATGACTCCACTGCCCGGTCTTATGCATTGGAGCAGGACGATTATTGCCAAAAGCTCTGCATTATGGCTAACAGTTGCCCCGGCAATGGTTATAGGATGGGATGCACCCATCAGTGAACCGGATGCAATATATATCGGAAAGCCTGCTTCAAGATAATAAAATGCTGCATTACATGCATCTTCTGCAAGGGAAAGTGGTGCAGCACCTTCAACACATCCCATAAGCTGCGCGCCTACAGCCTGGGCAATTTGTGTCTCCCAGATAAAGCTATCCGTAGGTTGTGCCCCTCTTGAAGGTTTAGTAGAATACCTCATCCTCTGGGCGCAGCTAGTGGGGCAGGACATTACAGGAGGTACTCCTCCTATTTCAAAATAAGGCGTATATGATGGAAAGCAGTGTACAGAATCAAGGGCGTCAGAGACTATTACTGCTTCATTATTTTGCTCAAGTGTTGGCATTGAGACTTTTCCTGTATCCACATCTGCATATCTCGCTCCGGCAGAGTTCATAAAATATACTGTATTGCCTCCAAGCCTTATGCTTTTTTCTGGATCCCTTGCCCTTACCATAAAACTGGATGGAGTCTTCCTTATGGCCCATTCGACAATATCAGGAGGAATTTTTGCTACTTTTGTATCATAATCAACATTACAGCCTCTTTTCTCCAATACTCTTAAGGCCTTATCTGAATCATATTTAAAACCTATCTCATCAAGCACCTGAAGGGTCGAGCTGTGAAGCTGTTCCACCTGGCTCTCGGTCAATATTCTTATGGGCTCAAAGTTTCGTTTAAATCCTTTTTGCATATATATCACCTTTCATTTTTTAAAAATTATTTCAAATATGAGATCAAGTTATTTTAGACCAAGGAATCTTTTTACCATCTTTACTCCTTCAGGAGCTGTTGCGCCATAGCCATCGGCACCGATCAAATCAGCAAATTCCTGATTAATGGGGCTGCCCCCGACTATTATTTTTACCTTATCTCTTAGTCCTGCTTTGATAAGACCCTCTATTACATTTTTTTGTTCAGCTGAGGTGGTTGTAAGAAGCGCCGACATAGCCAGTATGTCCGGGCTCTCTTCCCTTACAGCCTTTAGGAAGTCTTCTGACTTTACATTTATTCCAAGGTCTATAACTTCAAAGCCAGCAGCATATAGTAAAGTGGATACCATATCCTTTCCAATATTATGAATATCGCCAAATACAGTACCTAATACGACTTTACCCAGACTTTTAGCTTTTTCTCCTCTTTTTTCGATCTCGGTGTTTATTATAGGAAATGCTTTTTTTAAAACTTCAGAGGCACACACGAGGTCGGGCAGGAATAGTTCACCTGTGCCGAATTTATCTCCGACTATCTGTATGCCTTCTGTCAGGGCATTAGCGGCTTCAATAGGATCCACGCCGCTCTCGATTGCTTCTTTTGCAGTTTGTTCTGCATTATCAATATTAAAATCAAGTACCATATTTTTTAACTTATCCAGTATTCCCTGCATATTTGTCCCTTCTTATATTGTATTTTAAAGTTCACCCAGATTATCTATGAGGTGATTTAACTTATCCCGGTAATACCTGAAATCTTCCCAGCTTACATCCGGCGGTATGAGATGATCGCCATGCGGTATGTATCCTCCTGTTTTTAATAGTTCCGCTATCGGCTCAAGAAATCTATCGATCTCGTCTTTCCCATGGACCAGTCTTGATTTAGGAACACCTCCAAGTATCTGGAGGTCTGGATATTTTTTCCTTGCAGCAAGCACATCCATACCCGCACTTGCCTCCATGGGATAAAGTCCTGTTATTCCTGCCTCCATGAAAAGAGGGATAAGTTCATTACAATCTCCATCTGTATCAAGCAGTATTATGTCAACTCCCTTTGACTTTAAAAAGGAAGTCAACCTTTTATAGTAAGGCGTCATAAACTCGGCAAATATTTGTGGCGAGATCATTGATGAAGTACCGGTAGACATATCTTCCCAAATGTGAACAGCATCGATATCCGTATGTGCCATGACCTCTTCCCAGATAGCTATCCAGAGCTCAGTAAATGTCTGCAGCATGTCTTTTATCAGGTCAGGTTTATCATAATAATAATAGAATAGATTTTCATATCCCAGCAGGTGGGAAAGCGTACCGAAAATACCAACGGGATAACCTCCCAGTACAAGTGGAAAATCGCGGTCCTTATAAATTTTTAGCAAGCTGTCCCAGTTGTCAGGAAACCTCTGGCTGATACTATCCGTGCTCAATCTTTCTTCCTTTATCCTGTTCCAGTCTTCCCAGCCGGTAATCGGCCATTTCATGGATGTCGGTATAGTTGCTTCTTCCTTTAGAAATATTCTTTCAACACCGTCTAGGTCCACATAAGTCAAGGTCTTATCATCTTCACCGATTATTTTTATCTCAAACTTTGGATAGAAAAGTTGTTCAACCTTCACAAGGATCTGGGAGCGGTCAAAGCCAAAGTAACCGGTCACATCATTGTCTATGGGAAACCCCTGGTTGGGCCAGTAAGTGGCACCTCCCCAGATACCTATGCCATTTGGAAGTCCGATTTTTGCATCTTTGATACTACCTTTCTTGACCCAATCATATGTCCAGGCTGTAGTATAGATCGTTGCTGATAGCGTAGTTATCTTTCGGGGTATGACCGGGTATCTTCTTTCAGGTAATCCCTGACTGTACCAGTTTTTTATCGTAGAACCCCAATAACCGAATTCCCACTTGACTGTGGGTATGTCCCGATTAAATCTCATTATTTCACAAAATCGTTCCCTGGTATTCATAAGACTTTACCCGGGGTTTAATACCTTATATTCATAAAACAAGATTATGACCCTCCCAGGTATAAGGTATTAAACCCTTACAGACCCCCCTCAAAAAAAATGACAATTTTATAAAATCTCTCAATAAAGAAGTTGGTGTCTCCTGCTTCTGATGGCATCAATTGCAATGACAAGTACCAGCAGTGCCCCTTTGACGACCATACGGAGAAATACTGGTACATCAATAAGTACCATCCCGTTTGATATTGTCTGGATTATCACAAGTGCAATAAAAACACCCAGGAAATTGCCTTTGCCTCCGCCGACCACTACTCCTCCCAGCACAACAACAGTCAGGACTTCAAGCTCTGCACCTGTACCATATTCTGGTCTTCCTGAGCCAAGCTGTGAGATCAGGAGAAGGCCCGCAATCGCAGAAAAGAATCCTGAGATCACATAGGACACTATTTTTACCCTGTCTACTGCTATTCCTGCAAGTCTTGCAAGGTTTTCATTACCTCCGATTGTAAAGAGGTCCCTACCGAATCTGGTAAACTTCAGTATTAAACTCAGTATTATAAAAGCAACTATTATATAAACTGTAGTGATGGGAAACACATTTTTCAGGTAAATCCTTCCCAGACTCTGTACAAAGACATTCGCTATCCTGGGATTTAGATCGGCCCAGAAATAACATACTCCCCTGATTATGGCAAGCGTACCTAGAGTGGTAATGATCGGGTTGATCCCGACCTTTGTTATTATAAGTCCATTTATAAGGCCGACGAGGCTGCCGATCGCCAATGCTATCAGGAACACATAGGGGGTGGGGATCTCTATACCGTCCATTATAAGCACTGCACTGACTATTCCGGCAAGACCAGCTGTCGAACCGACCGAGAGGTCAAATCCTCCGCCTATCATAACAACAGTAACACCGGCTGCCATTATTCCAAATACGGCAAAGTTATTAAAAATACCTTTTATATTCTGTATCGCTAAAAAATTCTCACTGGTAAGAGAGAATAGGAGCATCATTACTATATATATTCCGATCAGGGTAGGTGTCGGAGTTCTCAAGAAATTCATGATCTGTGAATATTTTTTTCCTGTCTTTTGCATTTATCCTCCAAAACTTGAGATTATTTAAATAAATACCTTATACTCTTTTTATTGCTCTTGACTGCCTGATCTCATATGCCGCAACAACAAGTATCAGTACTGAACCCTGTACTATCTGTATATAGAAATAATAAACATTCATTATTGTCAGGAAATTATATAAAACACTCAATATAAATACGCCTGCAAGCGTTCCAAGGATCGAACCCCTGCCGCCCCCAAGCGCCGTTCCGCCCAGGATTATTGAAGAGATTATGACCAGTTCAAGCCCCTGTCCATGCTGGGGCATGCCTACAGCTGTAAGCGAAGTAAGTATCAATCCGCCCAGGGATGCTGTAATGCCTGATAACAAAAAACCGATAAATTTTACCTTTTTAACATTGATACCGGAAAGAAAAGATGCCAGTGGATTGGATCCTATTGCATATATTTTTCTTCCCCACTTGGAGTAATCCATTATTATATAGGTAATAATAAATATTATTACGAAAAGTACGATTGGAAATGGTATGACCTTAAAAATGAATCCCCTGCCTATAAAATCTATGACCGGGTTCATTGCAAGCCTCGATTCACCATTCGTAAGGGTATAACCGATACCTCTCCATATAAACATGGTACCTATCGTGGCAATAATGGAATTTACGCCTATCACTGTGACTAACATCCCATTGAATGCCCCCATCGCTGCACCAGCTATAAGTGCGATGATCACTACCAGCCAGCCGGGTAGACCTGCTTCAAGAAGGACTGCTGTAAGGCAAGCAGTAAGACCAATATTACCGCCAATAGAAAAATCGATCTCACCCGAGACCATTAGCATCGTAAGGACAGCCGCAACTATCCCGATAAATGAAAGATTATTGACCATGGGGATAAGATTAAGTTTTGAAAAGAAAAATGGTCTTCCAAAATAAGAAGCCAGGGCAAACATCAATGCAAGAATTATAAATAATATTGCTGTATTGTTTATTTTTATATGTCTTTTTTTACCGATCCCACTAGCCCCATTTTCTGGCATAATATCCTCCCCTTAAACTTCACTGACAAGCTTTGCTGAGTAATTTTTCTTCCGAAGCTTCATTTCTTAAATACTGGCCGGTAAATCTGCCCTTATTCATCGTTATGATCCTGTCAGCAATAGACAGTATTTCTGGAAGTTCTGAACTTATCATAATAATTGAAGAACCTCTTTCGCACAGGTCTTCTATTAACTTATATATCTCGATCTTTGCACCGACATCAACACCGCGTGTCGGTTCATTTAAGATTATTATCTGTGAACCGCTTTCAAGCCATTTTGCAAGCACGACTTTTTGCTGATTTCCACCAGAAAGACTGTTCACTTCCTGGTCAACGGATGGGGTCCTTATACCTATTTCATCTACCCATTTTCCTGCTTTTTGCCTCTCGTTTTTCTTATCGATCAGAAAGCTTTTCCCCAGGTCGGCTATATTTGCCAGGGTGATGTTTTCTTTTACTCCCATTATAAGGGCAAGTCCTTCTGCTTTTCTGTCCAGTGGTACAAGACCGACTCTTTTATCCCTGGCAGCTGACGGGCTTTTAATACTTGCTTCTTTGCCATTTATTAGGATCTGTCCGCTTCTTATTTTATTTGCACCAAATAAAGCTTTCACAAGAGAGGTTCTTCCTGCACCCAATAGTCCGAAGATACCAAGTATTTCTCCTTTTCTTAATTTAAAACTTATATCCTCAAAGCCATCGGCTTTAAGGTTTTTAACTTCCATTACATAATCGCCGATTTGTACTTCTTTTTTAGGATACATGTCTTTTATATCCCGGCCTACCATCATCTCGACTAATTTATTAGCATCTGTATTTTTAGTTTTTAAGGTTCCGACCTTCTTGCCGTCACGAAGCACTGTAACCCTGTCTGTTATTTCAAATATTTCTTTGAGTCTGTGAGAGATATATATTATTGCAACACCCTTTGCTTTTAAGGTATTTATTATTGAAAAAAGTGACTGGGTCTCCTCTGCTGAAAGTGCAGCAGTGGGCTCATCCATAACCAGTATTTTAGCTTCCTTTGAGATGGCTTTTGCAATCTCAACGACCTGTTTTTCCGATATAGATAAGTCTCCTATAACTGCATTGGGATCTAGCTTTACATTTAAAATATTTAATAATTCATGAGCCTTTTTTATCATCGCTTTCCAGTCTATTATTTTAAAAGGTCCCTTGACTATCTGCTCGCCTATAAATATATTTTCTGTAACGGTTAAATTATTGAGAGTATTTAATTCCTGGTAAATCACCCTTATACCGGAAGCCATAGCTTCCGCAGTTCCTTTTATCTCAAATTTCTCATCATCTACATAAATATTTCCGGAATCCTTTATATAATTCCCCGCAAGAATTTTTATAAGGGTAGATTTTCCTGCACCGTTTTCACCAAGGATGCCTAAAACTTCTCCTTTTTTTAAGTCTATAGATACATCATCAAGCGCAACAACACCCGGAAATGTTTTTGTAATATTTTCCATTCTTAAAACTATATCATTATACTCAGACAAAATATCACCGCCCTTATAAACAATTGAGAAGGCCAATCGATATATTTTAGCCTTCTCAATTGTTACTATTTTTAGCTCATTTAATCTATATCCATTAATGCTTTAACTTATTCCACCATTTCAGGATACCATTCCGCCATATTCTCCATTGATATAACTACGTTTTCAACATACATAAACGGAGGAACAAGCTGTCCATTCATCAATGCTACTGAAGCAGGAACAAGATATTCACCATACCTTTCAGGGAAGTATGCTATTGAAGCTTTTACAAGTCCATCTACAACCTGCTGATTTGCAGTCACATCTGCACCCTGTGTGATTACTATCCATTTTTCTGCATCCCACCTGCCTGCAGTCTGAACAGCTGCAAGAATACCACTCATGGTCTGTGCATTAACAGATGTTAAAACAACATATTCAGCATCAGGAATAGTTGCCAGTACATCTGTCATAGCCTTGCTTGCCTGTTCAGCTTCACCAGCTCCACCGTCTGCCCTAATGGTGATCGGGTCAATTATTTCTACTCCATATTTATCAGCGAATGCCTGGTAAAATCCTTCCGAACGAAGCATTACCACTTCACCAGCTGAAGGCATCTGCATCAATACGATATTATCGATCATATCGATTCCGCCCATGTCTTCAACATATCTTATTGCTTCTTCACCAGCCAGATAAGCAACTTTGAAGTTATTTACACCCATAAATGGAGCATTTGGTGTAGGTACGTCAACAGCAATTATTGGGATACCAGCTTGCTCGAATTTGGTAGAAATAATACTATTAACTTTTGAATCGAATTGGAAGTTAATAAGTACATCAGGACTTTTTGCAAGCATAATATCTGCATTTTTAAGACCTATGGTTGCATCATACTGGTTGTCAGCATAATAGAGGTCTGCTGGGTTACCACCAGCAAGCACCCACTGGTCCTGAACATTTTGCCATACATCCTCACAGAATGGGATCCCGCCCATGATATTTGTAAATGCAAGCGTGTGTCCTGCTGCAGGTGCATCAGCATATGCTTCATTGGCTATTGCAGATGCCCTGAGTGTCTCATAATATGCATATCCTCCTGCTGCTTCCTCTACTACTGTAACAGTCTCGGTTACAGTCTCTATTACAGTCTCAGTTATTATCTCAGTAACAACCTCTTTCTCAGCTGGCGTGCAGGCTGGAAGTATCATGAACACTGAGATCATGGCTACTATCAGCCCCACAAATACGATTTGTTTTACTTTACTCATTCTTTTACCCTCCTTTTAAAGGAACACTTGTTTTAATGACTTTAAATTCCTTCTCTTTAAGCCCTCACCTCCTAGCTCGAGAATTTTTTCCCTTGAACAGAGAAAATTAATATAAATATATTTTTAATATGAAATTTACTTTGTTTAAAATAAAGGATTATTAATGCATTGGAATATAAATATAAAAATATTTAAGATTTTGACCCTCCTCAGCAAAACGATTCGCAAAACGTTTCGCTATTAGAATATTATATTTACAACTCTTTGTCAATAGAAAATGTATTAGAAAATATTAATTATGTTTTCTTCTTTTTCTTTGCGGGACCGACTGAACCTCTTTCAATGATCTTGGTAGGAAGGATAATGTTCTTTTCTTCTATTTTCTTTCCCTCTACCATATCAAGCAGAAGGTCCATGGCAGTCTTTCCCATCAGTTTCTTGGGCTGCTTTACTGAAGTAAGCGGAGGATCG
>JALHTA010000427.1 GCA_022865545.1 Actinomycetota bacterium
CTTTTCCTCGGGGATCTTTTCAAGGGAGGTCCCAAAAAGACAGAGACCTTTAAATGTTTATGGCCCTACAAATACAAAAGAAGTAATAGGAAAAATGAGAGATTCCTTAAATACTGATTTTAAAACCAGGAGATCTTTTGACCAGGATAGTAACAGGATAATCTATCATGAATCAGATGATGGCCTGATCTATGATGAAGATGGACTCAAAGTAGAAGTTTTTTCTGTAGACCACGGTGATTTTAAACCTGCAGTAGGATACAGGTTTTCATTTAACAATAAAGTAATTGTATGTTCCGGTGATACTGCACCCTGTAAAAATATTTCCAAGTATTCAAAAAATGCAGACATACTTATCCATGAATCATACAATACCAAATGGAATGACCGGGTAGAAGAGGTCTATGGCAATAGTGACACGGGCCGTGGATTTAAGGGAGCTGAATACAAACATACCTCTACCTTTGAAGCAGCAAAACTAGCGGAAGATTCAAATGTTAAACACCTGGTTTTAACACATCACATCCCTTCGATGGCACCAGATCCTTCCCTTGAGAAAAGCTATATTGAAGGTATGAGTGAGATCTACTCAGGAAAAATAACCATGGGAAGAGACCTTATGATGATATGGTAAGTATATGAAAGAAAAAAGCAAAATATCAGATGACTGATAAAAGAAAATTCCGATTTCTATCCGGATAAGTACAGGGGTTTCAATAATATTTACAAAAATCTCTACAAGATGACTTACAGGATATTTAGCATAATAATAAATACTATTAATAATATAATAGTTACCGCTCCCAGTATTGCCCCAATCAGATATATCCCTTTACCCTTGCTGATATACAGGCCCCGGTAAGAACCAATATAATCTTTTATTCCATACACTATTGATACAGCGGATGCACCTATTGCTGCAACCCCCATAAGCATGATCAGGAATAAAAAGAAAACATATCTGGTAAAATCCTCCCTGGCATCCATTATCTGCAGGATACTCGTCCCGAAAGGCTTATCAGGGATCAAAAGAAAAAAAGTGAGACCAAAAACTACCGATAATATTCCCAGCACCAGCGATTCAATTGAGAACTTATTCTTAGTTTTATTATTAGCTTTCCTGGCCATGAGTCTAATCAAATCTACTAATTATAAATATATATCTTAACTGTTTACTACATAGATAGTCTTTTATCCTTATGCTCTCATCCCAGATTTTAGAAAACCTAAGGATTCCTGTTTTATTTCCTAAATATATAATATCAGTTAATTAATTTTATTCGATATCTTGCTTACCAAAAAGACTTCTGGATGATTTCATCATTTATATGATAAACTTCGGCATAGTAAAATATTATATAAAAAGAACAAATATAGATAATGATCTCTGTTAATCACATAAGTCTTAGCTTTGGCGGACAAAGATTGTTGGAAGATATTTCTTTTCAGATAAATGCAGGTGAAAGGATCGGTCTGGTTGGAAATAATGGTGCTGGTAAGACCACCCTATTAAAGATAATCCTTGGAACTCATCCGCCGGATTCTGGTTCTATTGAAAAAATTACGGGGCTTAGTATGGGATACCTCCCCCAGCAGATGAAAATAACTGATAGTAAGACACTTATAAGTGAAGTAAAAACTGCCTTTTTACAGATCACTAAACTTAAAACACAAGCAAGCCGGTTAGAGCGGGAGATCAATGAAAGAAATGATTATGAATCTGGAGATTATCTTGATCTCATCAATAGATTATCAGATATCAATACCAGGATCGAATTACTGGGCGGGGCCAAAGTAAATGAACAGATAGAAAAAACACTTACAGGGCTTGGGTTCCGGCCCGAAGATTTCATTCGACCGACAAAGGAATTCAGCGGTGGCTGGAGGATGAGAATAGAACTTGCAAAGATCCTTCTTCAGCGTCCTGATCTTCTTCTACTCGATGAACCGACAAACCATCTGGATATTGAGTCTATTCAATGGATGGAAGAATTTCTTTCCGATTATAGCGGAGCAGTGATAATGATATCGCATGATAGGGCCTTTCTGGATAATATCACCAATAGGACAATTGAGATCACCCTGGGAAAAATATATGATTATAAGGTCGGGTATTCAAAATATGTCACCCTGAGAAAGGAAAGAAGATCTCATCAATTAGCTGCATATAAAAATCAACAGAAATTAATATCCAGCACAAATAGATTTATCGATCGTTTTAGGTATAAAGAATCTAAAGCTATACAGGTACAATCCAGGATAAGACAGCTTAAAAAGATGGACAAGATAGCGATCGACGAAGAAGATATATCCTCTATCCGGATAAGATTTCCGGCGGCTCCGCGTTCGGGAAACCTGATATTTGATGCTGTGGGATTATCAAAAAAATTCAGTGAAAAGACTGTTCTTGAAGATATAGATTTCTATATCAAACGCGGAGAGAGAATAGCATTTGTAGGAAGAAATGGCGAAGGCAAGACGACTCTGTCCCGCATACTGGTAGGAGAGCTTGATTTTACAGGTGAGTTAAAAACAGGGCATAATGTTCACATTGGTTATTTTGCCCAGAATCAGGATGAACTACTTGACGAGTCTATTACTGTTTTTAATACCATAGACAGGGTAGCTGCTGGAGACTCACGGACCAGGACAAGACCTCTTCTGGGTGCATTTTTATTCCGGGATGATGATATTGAAAAGAAAGTGAAAGTATTGTCTGGAGGTGAGAGATCAAGACTTGCCCTGATCAAACTTCTCTTAGAACCTTTCAACCTGCTAGTTCTTGATGAGCCTACCAATCATCTGGATATGCGCTCGAAAGATATACTTAAGAAAGCACTTCAGAAATTTACAGGTACACTGATCCTCGTATCCCATGACAGGGAATTTCTTGATGGTCTGGTAAATAATGTATATGAGTTCAAAGATCATAAGATAAATAGATTTATAGGTAATATCTATGATTTCCTTCAAAAGAAAAAGATCGATTCACTGCGCCAGCTCGAGCGGAAGGAAAGCAAAAAAAGTCCCGAATTAAATGTAAAAAATGGATCTACGGGCAAGGAAAACTACCTTAAGAAAAAAGAGATCAATAAAAAAATACGGATCCTTATAGATAAGATATCCAAATGTGAAAATGCGATTGAGGAACTGGAAAATGAACTGGATGAACTGACAGAACAGCTTGAATCCCAGGATTCTTATAATAAAGACCCGGGAAATAATTCTTTATTTATTAAATACGGAGAACTAAAAAAGAATATGGACCTGAATATGGACGAATGGGAAAAACTTCATTCTGAATTTGAAGAGCTTAAAAAGAGTCCTTATTATATATTCTAATCAAAAAAAGAAATAATAATCGCTCTCTTACTTCATGACCATTATCATAATAATAGTTCTACGGCATGGTATAGACTACATTTAAAATGACCTGGTTCTTGGAATATGACCAACCATCCCAGCTTCCATCTCCATCAGAAATTCCGCTTGTAAAATGTATTCTAACCTGGAACCTGGATTTTCCATCATCTATTGCCTTTTGCAATTCGTCGATCAGTTTTTGATTACTGCATGTAAAGCTTGAAGTGCTAAAACTTTCTATAGCTACTCCTGCCAGGTTAAAATCTGAAACAACCAGAGGCTCGGCTCCCCAATCCGTGACTCCAAGCCATAAAACTCCAAAGGAAGGGGTACCGAATATTGATCCAATTGTATAAGTAAGTGTTGCATCAGTTACGGTTACTCCCGAAAGTGAGGTTATATCATAGCTCATATAACCCCTGCAGACTTTATTTGTTGTAGAGTCCCCAGCAAATATCCCGGTATTATTTATTACTTCCTGATCCGCAACTATATATCCGCTTTCGGCATTAACATAAGACATATCCATCGCCGCTACAGGAGGGGGCAGGGCTGGGAAGACCTCTACGGATTTTGTAAGTGTTGCGGTCCCTCCATTTCCGTCATCTACTTCAACTGTTATATCATAATCACCAGCAGCTGATGGTGCTGTCCAGTTCATAGGAATTGTATGTGAATCAATTATGCTCCCTCCGCTTACATTCCATATTACAGAAAGAGGATCCCCGTCAGGATCAGATGTGTTTACAACCACATGATATGTCTCATCTGTATAGTGAAAATCTTCATCCACTACTATTGAAGCTATCACAGGGGGACTATTGCATCCCCATGTTAGAGCAATAGAATCAGAGGCTGATCCTTCAGAATTTGTAGCAGTAACTGTAAGAGTATAGGAATCTGATGGATCACTTAAATTGATCTGAACTTTTTTTGATCCCCATGCTCCACCGCTGTCATCTTTTGAGAAATCTATATCCGGATTTGGTTCCCCTGTAACATCAGCTCTTATCCTATAATAACAGACTCCATCACCAGACGAGTAAAGAGGGCCCTCATATATTATTAGTTCAATGGTGGGTGTCTCTGCTTCATCCTCACTATCTTCATCTTCCTCACTATTTTCAGGATCATCTTCTTCCGCAGCATCATCCCCGGATGGAATATCTTCATCTTCAGTATTTTCCCCGTCCGGGGGGTCTTCTTCGCCGACATCTACCTTATCTTCGGTGGGTGCACTGCATTGATTGCATAATGCAGCAAAACTAAAAAGGAAAATAATTGTCAAAACTGCTAAAACTATATATAGTTTATTTTTCCTCATAACATCCTTTCGCCGATTTATGAAAGAATAATGGAGATACCCAGCTTAAGGATATCTCCATATTGTTTAAATTTTATCAACTAGTAGTGCTGCTACCAGTTTATTTTACTTTTTGTTTAAGGGCCTTACCCACAACAAATTTTGGAACCGTACAGGCTGCTATCTGTATCTCCGCACCAGTTTGTGGATTTCTTCCAGTCCTGGCTTTTCTATCTGAAGTCTGGAAAGTTCCGAATCCCACCAATGCTACTTTATCTCCCTTTGCAAGGGTTTCACCTATGACATCCTGTAATGCATCTATGGTTCCGGCAACATCCTTTTTTGAAAGGCCGGCTTTTTCTGCTACTGCATCCACTAACTCTGACTTATTCATCTTTGTTCCTTTCGTTTTATTAATAAATTATAATACTTTTATAAAATATTTATTATAAGTTCTCAAAAGCTATTTTATAAAAGTTTCTGCATCGAGATTATTATATATTACGGTTCCATTATAATAAATACTTTCGGTGTAAGAACTTTATTAGAAGATTCCTACTTGATACATAATTATACACATTTTATTCTTTTTTGGTTATACTTTTTTACTAATAAATACAAAATTTTCACTTTATTATCAGTATCCAGGAGAAAAAATGGCAAAAATCATAAGATTTAAAAAACAGGACCTTATTGACTATACTATAAAGTTTATGGAAAAGCTCGGGGTACCGGCTGGTGATGCGGAGGTAGTGGGAGATATCCTCATAGAAGCAGATCTCCGCGGTGTATCATCTCATGGACTAATAAGGTTGTCTTCTTATTATGGTAATAGATTAAAAGCAGGTTATATGAACCCTGAAACTATTACAAAAGTGATAAAGGAAACCGGCACCACCCTATCTTTTGATGGTGGAAACGGACTCGGTCAGGTAAATGGGTACAGGGCAATGGAAGCATGTATAGAGAAGGCAAAAACTTCAAACATTGCAGTGGCAACAGTAAATCATTCAAATCATTATGGAATTGCCGGCTATTATGCGATGATGGCTCTTCCCCACGATATGATAGGAATATCCATGACAAATTCGCAGCCACTCCAGGCGCCTACTTTTGGGAGGACCGCAGTACTCGGGACAAATCCAATAGCTGTAGCTGCTCCCTCGGATAAAGAGTATCCATATGTGCTGGATATGGCGACATCAGTTGTGGCCATCGGAAAAATAAAAGTATATGAAAAAAAAGACGAAAAGATCCCAATGGGCTGGGGTCTTGATGATAATGGAACTGTAACCGAAGATCCTAAAAAAGTTCAGAGCGGAGGTCCTGGCGCGCTGCTTCCACTGGGGTCCACAGAGGAGCTGCGCTCTTATAAGGGTTATGGGCTGGCTCTTCTTGTAGATATTTTATGCGGCGCCCTCTCAGGTGCATCAACTCTTACTGATGTAGGCTTTCCACATGAGCCCAGAGAGTCAGATGTCGGACATTTTTTCATGGCTATAAAAATAGATGCATTCAGGCCAATAATCGATTTCAAATCCCAGATCGATCGTATGATAAGACTTCTCAAGGATTCTCCGAAAGCTGCCGGGCAAGAGACTATTTATATTGCAGGAGAAAAGGAATATATTGCAGCTGAGGAAAACAGGAAAAATGGAGTACCTCTCCTGGATAAAATAGTAGAGGAACTTACAATAAATGGTGCCTCGATAGGGGCAGCTTTTGATGCCAGGCCTATCGGATAATATGAGTCTATCTACAATTCATTTTTACCTTATATAATATATTTATGTATTTGTGTATTTACATTAATTATTAGTCACACTATAATATTCCCATGAGATCTCTGAAGAGAATAAGACCATTCATTAATAGGGCCGGACATAGGCTGCCAGGATATCCTATTTTGTTTATTGGTATCTTTTTATTATTATTGCTTTCAAATCCTACAACTATCTACTCTTATCCAGGTAAGGACCCTACCCTAAGAA
>JALHTA010000428.1 GCA_022865545.1 Actinomycetota bacterium
TATCCACCTCCCCGATAGGTCCGCAGTATTTATTTAAAATAGCGCTTTTTCTTTACTTCCATTTTTCTTGGCACTCCATTCTCATACTGCTTTCCGCTTTTATAAATATCTTCCTTCCCAAAATACCGGAAATGATATTTAGTAGACCTCCGTCACTACTGCTTTCAATAAGACTTACTGTGACAATATCACCAATCTTTCTCTTCCCTTCGCCGCCCGGGAATATTCTTATATCCGGGGTCTCATTTTCTCCCGTTCCGCAGGCTCTGACGACTGCCTGTATGGCCTGCTGATTTGAATTTGTAACAGATATCACTCTAACTCCTTCCCGTGCGGCCTGCTGCAATATATTTTTTCTGTAAATCATATGACCTGACTGGGCGACAACCAGTAATACCGCAATAATTACAGGGACTACAAAAACAAATTCCAGAGTTGCCTGTCCCCCTGTTGCCCTAAATAAGTTTTTAAAAAATACAGGTCTTCTCACAATTTCTACCTCCTTTTTGTCCGGACCTGATCAAGACCGGCCTGTTTTACACCTAAATATCGTATTCCTGTTCCGGTCTGGTTGTCACCCATCTGGATCACTTTTCAAGCAGTTATGCAATGCTGAGTAACCCTCCTTCTACAAATTTCCGAAGCATCAGCGGGTCTGTCATACCATACCGGAGATCTTTTCAAACACTTTGGATATGATCTCGACTATATATGGTTTTCCGACTGCGATCAGTACGGCTGATATGATACCCGCTATCACTGTCACCATTGCATATTCCAGTGTCGATTGCCCTTTCTGGCATTTTAGCTTTACCGTTTTGATTTTTTTGTATAATCTACCCATTCTCACCTCCTTTCTCTCTTTGACTTTGCAAGTTATCATATTTGTTTCCTTTATTTGTGCATTTACATAAATATAATAATAATTTACCATATTATTTTGATTATGTAAATACATAATTATGCTAATATACAAATATAAATCAACTTGTAAAAGACCGAGCAATCAACTAGCAGGATAAGTTAATTTTCAGTATTTTCTAATATGATTTTGGAAAAATTACTGAAAGTACTGGTTCACTGGGAGAAAGAGCTATTATTCCAACACGGCGGTTAAATATAAAAAGGGAGGAAAGCAGGAAGGAACTTAAGAATTCTAAAGATATTATTAAAATTAAATTAAAAAATGTAAGTTTCGTGATGTACCTAATTTAAAAAATGTGTTGCAGTTTCACTATATATTTAATTGCAATTGATCTAGTATGAGTTTAGTAAAAAAATATTAGGGTCGTATTTTAACAAACCACTAAAATCTTTTAGCTTAATGGTTGAATCTAAACTTATATCTTCACCATAGCCATAGCTAGCATGGATAAAACATATGTTATTATTTTTTGCAGCTTTCATATCTTCTATTCTATCATCAACTAGAAAGGCTTCAGGAAAAGAATATATTTTTAATATTTTATTTACCAATTTTGTCTTCTCCAAATCAAAATCATTTATACATTCCATATAATCAAAATAATATGGTAAATTATTATTATATTTATGTAAATGCACA
>JALHTA010000429.1 GCA_022865545.1 Actinomycetota bacterium
GTCGGTTATATGTTCTCGTCCCAGGAATAATATTTGACACCTGGCCGATATCCCTAAGTCCCTTTAATGCTTTGATCTACAATATCCTATTTATTATTTCCCATAATATGCATTGATATTTAACATGCATTTAACAAGTCTGAAACTTCCTTTTAACTGCACTGGTATAAAATACCTCACGTTTATTAGAATTTAGAAGGAGTAATGATGGAATTATCGGTGATTCTGGATACAGTATGGATATTGATCGCATCCTTTCTTGTGTTTTCCATGCACGCAGGTTTTGCAATGGTCGAGGCGGGCTTTACAAGAGCAAAAAATACCGTAAACATACTTATGAAAAATTTTATGAATGTTGCCGTGGGACTCTTGCTTTTCTTTTTTGTGGGTTATGGACTCATGTTTGGGGATAGCGCAGGAGGTTTTGTGGGCACCAATGGTTTTATGCTTAAGCTTATCGATCCCTCAAATACCCAGAATTTTGCTTTCTGGTTTTTCCAGGCAGTATTTGCCGCAACTGCTGCAACTATAGTCTCAGGTGCAGTTGCAGAAAGAATGAAATTCTATGGTTACCTTATTTATTGCGCAATACTCACAGCAGTCATCTATCCAATTGTGGGACACTGGATATGGGGTGGTGGATGGCTAGCGGGACTGGGGATGATAGATTTTGCGGGATCGACAGTGGTGCATTCAGTCGGAGGTTTGTCCGCCCTTGCAGGTACAGTGCTTTTAGGACCCAGGCTTGGAAAATATAATCCTGACGGGTCCTCAAATGCCATACCCGGACATAATATTGCCCTAGCAGCATTCGGAGTATTCATCCTCTGGTTCGGATGGTTTGGTTTCAATGCTGGAAGTACCCTGTCTGCTTCAAGTCCGGCCATTTCAACAGTAGCTGTAAATACCGCTATTGCAGGGGCAGCAGGAGCATTATCAGCAATGATATTTGTATGGATAAGGTATAAGAAACCGGATGCCTCGATGACTTTTAATGGAGCCCTTGCAGGGCTTGTATCAATAACTGCAGGATGCGCAGTAGTGTCCCCATTAAGTGCAATAGTAATAGGTCTTATCGGTGGAGTGCTTGTAAGCGTATCTATAGATCTTTTTGACAGGGTATTCCGGATAGATGATCCAGTTGGAGCAATATCAGTTCACGGTATATGCGGAATTTTCGGAACACTGGCGGTAGGTTTCTTTGCTGAAAGCAAATATGCGGCACTTGCAGGATTTGAAGGTGTAAATGGATTATTCTATGGCGGCGGAGGTAGCCAGCTGCTTGTACAGTTCATCGGAGTGGTTTCTGTGGCCGCATGGACATTAGGTTCGATGTTTCTGGTATTCTTTATAATGAAGAAAGCAAAGGCTCTCAGGGTATCCAGGGATGAAGAACTAAAAGGCCTGGATATTGAAGAACACGGAATGGAAGCCTATGGAGGGTTCCAGATATTTCAGAATGACTGATATCTATTGCTGTTTGACGGGCCTTATGGAGAATTTTTATAAAGGCCCGCCAACCGGAATTTTTATCAGGACAAGTAATACAGGATCATATTTGATTTAACAAATTATTTTAGGAGGAATAGATAATGAAATTAATAATAGCAATGGTACAGCCGCATAAGCTCCCTGATGTAAAACAGGAACTTTATAAAAATAAGATATACAAGATGACAGTTACAAATGTCCTTGGTGCGGGACAGCAAAAGGGTTTTACAGAGATCTATAGAGGGGTGCTTACCGAGGTAAAACTTTTAAAGAAAATA
>JALHTA010000430.1 GCA_022865545.1 Actinomycetota bacterium
ATAAAAATAAAAAATGTCTTCATTGTAAAATAATTGAGGAAGAATTAAGAGAGAGAAGTAGAATAGTTGCAATCAATAAAGATTTTGTCGCATTTATTCCTTTTTATGCCAGATGGCCATATGAGGTGCATATTTACTGCCTGAGACATCTAGGAAGTTTATGTGAACTGGATGAAAGGGAAATTGTTTCTCTGTCAAAAATAATCAAAGAGCTGATAAATAGATATAATAAGCTATTTAACTTTAGGATGCCTTATGTAATGATAATCCATCAAAAACCTACCGATAATAAAAATTACGATTATTATCATTTTCATTTTGAATTTTACCCGCCGTACAGAACAAAGAATAAACTAAAGTACCTTGCAGGGTGCGAATTGGGAGCAGGGACATTTATAAATGATACTTTGCCGGAGGAAAAAGCTGCTGAGTTAAGGAATATAGTATATAAGATTAGAAGAATCAATAGCTACTAGTAAAAGTATCGGAGGGGAAAATTTCTTTATCGATCCAGGGGAAAATTTTTAATTAATAAAAATAATCAGTAAATATTAAGGAAAATGTTGAAATGGCGAAAAAAAGAATAAATGAAAAATACGATAGCAGTGAATTACAAATGATGAGTGGAAGATAATAAGAGAGCTTCCCGAGATAGGATACCGCATCGCAGTATCATCCATAAAACTTAATCCCATAGCAGAGTGTATACTCTCCCATCATGAATGGTACGATGGTCAGGGATATTCAAGAGGTATAAAAGGCTAAGAGATTCCGATACTTTCAAGGATCTCATTTATTATAAATTTCTATGAGGCCATGACAAGAGATAGGTTATACAGAAAGAAGTGTTAGGAAAAAGTTAAAAGTGCACTATTTAAAGATTAAAAGTGCACACCCCAAACATTAAAATTTTTCCTATTAAAATTGGAGATCCTCCGGGATTACTGATATCTTATTTAAAATTCATAAGATTAATATCTTCATTTTTGGCACTCTGTATTCCAATTAAACTGTCTTTATACCACAATCTGATTTCAGCCATTCCAGATCTCATATCCGGCACGATCCTAAGGTCTACCTTCTCCCTTATAGGAGCTCCTGATATGGGAAATATTAGTTTATTAAAGGAAATCTTTCTGTATGGGTTTACAGTCCTCTGGTCTCTTAGGGCAAATATGTCTTTTGAGGAAAGATACGGGGTGGGCAGCACAAATTCCCTGAACAGAGACTTGCCTTCACAGTATGAATTAACATACTAAAAGAAGATAATATAGTAAGAGTAGCTGCCTTTTTTTAACGGATTGAGAATGAAGATCGGATACCTGCTATTCTTACCGATAATATAGATCCATTGAAAATGAAGCGAAGTAGTTTTTGGGGGAAAGGTCAACCGGAGCAATAGGTATTTTAGGACCAAAAAGAATGGATTATAGCAGAGTTATAAGAAATCTTAATCTTTTTAGAAAGAATCTTACAGAGATTTTTAACTCCAGGGCATAAGTGTTGAAATAAAATAGGA
>JALHTA010000431.1 GCA_022865545.1 Actinomycetota bacterium
CGGCTTCTTTCAAACAAAGCAAAAGTATTGATCGGTGGAATGGAAGCACCGGTGGTGGGCAATATAACAATGGATCAATTTATGGTGGACATCACAGATATTGCAAAGGTAAAGAATGTCAAATGCGGTGATGAAGCAATACTTATCGGCAGGTCAGGGGATAAGGAAATACTCGTAGAAGATATTGCAAGACTCGCGGGAACTATAAATTATGAAGTCGTGTGCATGATATCAGACAGGATACCAAGAGTATATAAATGATAAAAAGAAGAATAAAGCTTAAAAAGACAATAACCGTTTTGCTGACTCTGGTTATTTTTATCACTTTTTTATTTTTAGCCACCGGATGTGTCTGTCCATTGTTTTCCATGCTGGAAAGATTTACAGGGCTACAGATCAGCACAGGTAAAAATATTGACTCAAGTGCGATCGAGGACGAACTTATCTATCCTGGCTCAATTGCCCTGGTGCAGATAAATGGAGATATAGAAAGGATCCTGGAGTTAATAGGTGATTATGGTGTTTCCTTATCAGGGGATGAATTAGAGGTATTGGAGCAGCTTCCTGATAGCATAAAGGGGCAGGAAGTGGGTGTCACGGTATATTCCACCCCGGATGATAAAACAGATGTGACCGGTTATTATTTTTCACTCGGGAACAGAGGATGGGAAATAAATGATTTTGGTGATGTAGGAGGAAACCTTGAGGGAAACAGCATGCTGGCTGCTGAAAAAAATGAAAGGAAGCAGGCGCTGATGATCGCCGGCACTGAAAACAATTCCTTTATTATTTTCATAGATTTTGACTGGGATATGCTTGATAATGAAAAATGGTGAGAGTCCAGGGGAGAAACCCTGGGATTTGACCAGGATCTTATATATTAATAAGACGAAATTAAAAAACATATAAGATAAAAAAGGCAAAGGAGAGAAAATGAAGAAACTTATACCGATCTTGCTTCTGGCAGCACTGATTGTAGTTATGGTAACGGGCTGCACCACCGAGGATGCCTTAGGCACTGGAATGATAGTATTCCTGTTTGTGTGCGGAGGTATCATAGGTATTATCTTTTTACTTCTTTTTATACTCTGGATAGTAACTCTTGTTGATGTTATAAAAAGGGACAAGGATGAATTTCCTAATGCAACTGAAAATACCAGGACCATCTGGCTCGTAGTGCTTATCGTTACTTTTGTGGTAAATTTCTGGTGGGTCGCGTCGATCGTCTACTATTTCATGGTCATGAAGAAGATGCCCAGGAAAAAATAAAAAAAGTCAGGAATAGACATATCATACAAAAAAGCCCTTCCTTAAAAATTGGGAGAGCTTTTTTGTGTAATTAATAATCTATAAGGGAACTTTCACTATTCTGAATCCCTGCGGGATGAAAACTCATTTATTATATTGGAAATAGATGGGGGGATAATATCTTTCTGTTTCACCATATTCATTATATTTTTCGGTCCCACTTTTTTTACAATATAACCGGCAATGGCTCCGAGTACAGCTCCTCCTACTATAAATCCGATATAATTCTTATCAAAATTTTTGTCATTATCCATTTTTTAAACCCCCATAGGTAGAAAATAGTTGTCTTTCTTTAATCATTATAACTCAATATATATTAGTATTTCAAAAGAATAAAGACTATTTTTACACATCTCTACGTTTTTCGTCATCGCAGGTACCATATCGCTTCTTCCTTAAGCCTTAATCTGTTTAAAAATAACAGACTGCAAGCTCAAGTCCCAATTCTCGGACAGGCTCCTAGTTGCATTATTATTGTGATTGTTCTATTATTACTACCGATTTTTAAGATTATTATAAAAGGAATGAATTGAACAAACAGATGACGGGGACCGGAAATTACAGGTATTTTGACATTATAGTAGGGTTATTCGTAGCTGTGCTACTTATATCGAATATTGCCTCGACAAAGATAGTCGATATCTGGAAATTTACTTTTGACGGGGGGACAATACTTTTTCCTCTTTCATATATCTTTGGAGACATACTTACTGAAGTCTATGGATACAGGCAAAGCAGGAGAGCGATCTGGATAGGGTTTCTAAGTGCTGTTATCATGTCTCTTGTGCTGGGCCTTGTAGGTCTCATAAGTCCTGCTGAGGGCTGGGATCTCCAGGAAGCCTATGTGGCAATACTTGGACAGACTCCGCGTATAGTCACAGCTTCGCTGATCGCATATTTTGCTGGAGAATTTTCTAATTCTTTTATACTTGCAAAGATGAAAGTATTTACGAAAGGAAAATGGCTCGCTGCAAGGACCATAAGTTCTACAATAGCCGGCCAGGCAATAGACACCCTGATATTTGTATTTATAGCTTTTTACGGAGTATTTTCAAATAGCCTGCTGCTTGCAATAATAGTGTCAAACTATATTTTTAAGGTACTCCTGGAAGTAGCTTTTACACCTTTGACTTATAAAATAGTAAATTCATTAAAGAGGGCAGAAGGTGTGGATTATTATGACAGGAAAACAAATTTTAATACTTTTCTATTCTTTAAAAGAGAAAGTAAATAGAACACTTAATATATATCAAGCTCAAGCGGTGGATAGCGGAAATGTCCCACTATATCATACTCCTTAAGGACGTCGACTTCGCTTATGCCACCGAATTCAGCTGATATCATTATGACAAGAGGTATACCGTCCTCATTATTACGGGGTGATACAAAACCTCCTAGATCCTTATATGGATTTTCAGGATCGAATTGAAAATAAAGGATATCTCCCGGTTGCCATAATATTATATTATTCGGGTCACTGGCTTCATATTCAAGTGGAAGTTCAAGAGCATGTCGCCTGAAAAACTGTTCCTGGAAAAACACATCACGGAAGTCAATGTATTTTATGGCTTGTTTCCTTCCCTTTATATCCATCGGATAGTCGTCCTTATGTTCCGACATATCTTTATATATCAGCTCCATCAGGTCAAAACCTGCATCATTTAAGACAACTGAGATAACATCTGTAGAGATCCACACATTATTTGTGGGATAACCGGTGTCGGGGAAGGTCTCATAGCCATATATAATATCTTCCTCTATAAGTTCTAAAAGTCTTAAAATTATTTGCTTTTGAATATCGGAAAGTCCAAGACTCTCAGTTTCAGAGCTTTCTGTATCTGCCGAAGTACCGTCTTCAACGAGATCCCCTTCTCCCAGGGTTTCATCATTATCATTTCTACCATCATCAGATAAGGTTCCCACACCTGTGCTGCCCGGGATATATTCAAGAGTAAGCTCGCTTAAAGGAAAGTCTACCACTGAGTGGAAAAGGTCATCAGGCAGCTTTATGATCTGCTGCTCTTCATAAAAACTTTTCAAAGCCCAGAATTGCAGCAAGGCTATGATAATACCAATATAAATAAAATATCTGTAGTTAAGAATCCTGGTAAATTTTGTTTTTCCTTCACGACTTTTCATTTGTAGATATATATTATATTAAAAACCCAATAAAATTAAGGACATTTTACCCTTATAAATGCTTTACTTTTAATAGTTTGTTTATATACTTATTATCTAAATCTAAATTTATATGATCTTGCATGGTTTATAAAAATTATATGGATACTATAGAGGTCTGGGTGGAAGTATCAGAGAATAAGTTTCATGATAAGATAATGGACCTTGAAGATTTTGAGAAATCCATCGAGAGCAGGCTTTATTTTGCAATAGGTATCAGGATAAAGGCCAGCCTAAAAGAGCCAAATACAATCGCACGAAGCGAAGGCAAGGCTCAAAGAGTTTTGGATAAAAGGAAAAAGAATTAATTTACTTAAACATAAAGCAGCAATCAGAAAGCAGGTTGAAAGGACTATTAGGAGGGAAATAAAGTATATTTCCTCTTTTTTCCCATACAATATAGAGAAATTTCACAACCGGTCCCTCCTGTATTTTCAAAGTATATTCCTGATGGAAAATTATCAGGAAAATTATTTCAATGGTCAAATATACGAATCCGACCGGAGAAATCATATGATCAAGGATCTGGACCCCAGACAAAACCAGTTAGCAAAAAAAGTGATGAACCTGATAGTCGGATTAGAACTGCTTTCTGTAGGAACTGCTTTTCATGATTTTAAATCCAGCGGATCTTTTTTGAGACCTGATGACCGTTCCGGGAGGATAGAAAAAGAGTATACCCTGGACCTGCTTTTTGGGGATATTTTTTATTCAAGAGCAGTAATATATTTACTAAGGTTTGAGGATCACGATGTATTTGACCGGATACTTGCCTCACTCAAGGAACTGCATGAAAGCAGATTGATACTTCACAGGGGAATAGGTGATCAACTGCAA
>JALHTA010000432.1 GCA_022865545.1 Actinomycetota bacterium
CCGGAAAGTATTGCACCTCCCGGTTCCTTGCAGACAATATAACCATTTGATCTATTCTTTTCAGGAATAAGGTATCTGGATGTAATATCACCATACCCGCCCATATCCTCGGCAATTGTGTTTTTAATCAAGCCAAGTATTTCATTTTTTTCAATCTTTTTTATCATATCCTTTTATGTCCGGCTATAAATATTTTAAAAAACTTACTTTAGGAGCCTAATCCGCTTTTTTAAAAGATACTTTGTCTTTTTTAAGTATTATATGTTTTTTCCAGTTTTTGTCATCCTTGTCCGGAAAATCAAATCTCATATGGGTCCCCCTGCTCTCCTCACGGATGGCCGCTGACTTGACTATGAGGTTTGCAACGGTAAGCATATTAGCGAACTCAACAATATCTTTATCAGCCTTATTGTACAGGTTTTCATTTCCGATATGAAACTGCACAAATTCCCTGGCTTCTTCAAGCCCGGACTTATTTCTTAATATACCGACTTTTCGGCTCATCATATTTCTGAGGCTGGAGACAAGAGTCAGAATATCAAGTTTTGCCTCTCCGGAGGTTCGTCCCATACCAGAGGTCTTTGCAGATTCCTTTATTATGTCTTTCACTCCGGAAAGTACCCGTTTTTCTTCTTTTCCAGTTTTTAACTTCAGTCTATCTTCTATATCCTGATAGATCTTCCACCCATAGACAAGACCTTCCATCAGTGAATTGCTGGCAAGCCTATTTGCGCCGTGAGCTCCTGTAGCTGCTGTTTCTCCGCATGAATAAAGACCTTCTATATTTGTTCTTCCATCGTAACCCGTTCTTATACCCCCATTTAGATAATGTTCGGCGGGAGATACTTTTATCAGGTCCTTTGTGAGGTCCAGGCCATTTTCCTTTAATTTAAATATTATATTTGGAAACCTTATTTTCAGGTGGCTCTCCGGAATATGCGTGGCATCAAGGTATACAAAATCGCATCCGCTCTTATCCATTGTCTTTATCATCTCTTTTACAACTATATCCCGGGGTGCAAGCTCCTCCCGGGGATGTTTTCCAGTCATGAAACGGTTACCCGTGCAATCCCTTAAGTATGCACCCTCTCCTCTTAAGGCTTCACTTATTAAAAAGAGCTTATCATCATTGGTTCTAAAGACCGTAGGGTGGAACTGGACAAACTCTATATCCATTATCTCAGCACCGGCCCGGTATGCCATTGCAACCCCGTCGCCGGTGGATATTGGCGGATTGGTGGAAAGCTCGTAGATCTGGCCAATACCGCCGCTTGCGATAAGTACATTAGAAGATGGGTGTATTTCAATGGTTCTGCTGGAAAGGTCAATGCCGATTACTCCAATACAGCTGCCAGACGAAGTAAGTATGTCAAGTACGAAATAATCCGCCCTGAAATTAACATGCTCAAGTTCCCTGGTAAAGGAGACAAGTTTTTTTTCAATCTCTTCCCCGGTTGCATCTCCTCCGGCATGAAGGACCCGCGCATGGCTGTGTCCTCCCTCGGTTGTAAGGCTTATCTCTCCTTCGGCAATATCGAATTTGGTACCTATCTCTATTAATTTCTCGATCATGCTGGGAGCATTCTTTACCAGTATTTCCACTGCCTTTTTATCAGAAAGGCCCTGGCCCGCTATAAGTGTATCTTCATAATGTTTTTTCCACTCATCAGGTCTTTTAATGGCTGCTGCTATTCCTCCCTGGGCATACCATGTAGTGGAATCAGATGGGGAACTCTTGGTGAGTACTTTTATATTATGTTTTGAGAGTCTTATTGCAGTAGAAAGTCCCGCTATCCCGCTTCCGATGATAATACAATCGGAATAAGGATAAGTCTTTATAGCATATGAAGGATTTATAAGGTATCTTGGTATCATAATCTATAAATTAAAATTTCTTTACTATTTTAAGGCGATCATCCTGTCAATTGCTGATTTTGCCTTGGCCGCTATAGCCTCAGGGACCTCTATTTTAGTCTCTTCCCCCTCCAGCGACCACAGGACCTTTTCAAGATTTATAAGTTTCATATTGGGACAGATAGCCCTGGCAAAAGCCGGGATGAATTCTTTGTCCGGATTTTCTTTTTTGAGCCGGTGTATTATTCCCACCTCTGTACCGACTATAAAAGACTTATTATCAGAATCTTTCATATACTTTAGCATTCCTCCGGTGGATTCAACCCTGTCTGCTATTTCTATTACTTCAGGTGTGTTCTCAGGATGCACTATTACTTCGGAATCCAGGTGTTTCTTTTTTAGTTCTATTATCTGCTTTGCATTTATCCTGATATGTGTTGGACAATAACCGTTCCAGAATATCATCTTCCTTCCAGTTTTTTCCTGCACATAGCTTCCGAGATATTTATCAGGTATGAAGATTATGTCTTTGCCATCCGGTATTGACTCTACTACTTTTATGGCATTTGAAGATGTGCAGCATATATCGCTTAAAGCTTTTACTTCGGCTGTCGAATTCACATAGCATATAACTGCTGCCCCGGGATGTTTTTCTTTAAGCTCCCTTAACTGGTCAGCCGTGATCATATCTGCCATGGGGCAGCCTGCATCACTATCTGGCAGCAGGACCATCTTGTCTGGATTAAGTATCTTTGCAGTCTCTGCCATAAAATGGACACCGCAGAATACGATGATACTATTTAAGACCTTGCTTGCCTCAATACTTAACTGGAGAGAATCACCGACAAAATCAGCTATATCCTGCACCTCGCCTCTCTGGTAATTATGGGCAAGGATTATTGCATCTTTTTCTTCTTTTAGTTTTTGAATCCTGTCGGCCAGTGATTTTATAGTATTCATAATATCTTCCCGTATAGTTTTTTACCCGGTTCTGGTTTTGTTATTTTAAACTATCAGCCTTAAAAATAAAATAATTATCTATAGGTCAGGGTCTTGAGCTAGAGCCTGTGATTAAATTATAAGATAAAACCGGATTTAAAAGAAATTTTTAAATTTTATTTTTATCAATTTTAGTGTTATTATTTCACTCTTAGAAAGATTCTTAAGTCATTTAAAGATAGTTTATTATTCACTTAAGTTGGTTTAGCCATAGTATTATGAAACTTATAATAAGCGAAAAAGAAATAGCTGCAAAAAGGATAGCAAATATCCTTGCTTCAAATGGATCGGATGACCAGAAGATATACGGGGTACCTGTTCATCATTTTGATTCCAATGGCCAGGAATATAAGGCAATAGGACTCAAAGGGCATATTCTCAAGGTGGATTTTCCAAAGGAGTTTTCCAACTGGTTCAAGGTGGACCCTGCAGCACTTATAGACGCAGAGATCGAAAAGGCTCCTATCCAGAAAATGATAATCAAGGCATTAAAGAAAGTCGCGGCCGAGGCCAGTGAAGTCATTATCGCAACCGACTATGACCGGGAGGGCGAACTTATAGGCTATGATGCCCTGCAGATCGTAATGGATACAAACAGTACTCTTTCCTCGACCAGGGCCAAGTTTTCCGCCATTACACCTAAAGATATAAAAGAAGCTTTTGCAAAAAACGGGAAAATTGACCTGAATCTCGCATTTGCCGGGAGGGCCAGACAGGACATAGACCTTATATGGGGAGCTACCCTGACACGGTTTATATCACTTGCCACATTTCAGGTAAAAGATAAATTCCTTTCCGTAGGAAGGGTCCAGACTCCCACTCTTGCATTAATAGTTGAAAGGGAACTAGAGATCAAGAGTTTTGTTCCGACTCCCTATTGGGAGATAGGGGTCAAATTCAGGACCGGCGACGGCGAGGAGTTCGATGCCACTCATAAAAAGAAGAAGTTTACTAAAAAAGAAGAAGCCGAAGATGCATTTTCAAAGATAGGTGAAATAGGAAAAGTCATAGAGGCAAAAGAATCCATAAGGGATATCAAACCTCTGACACCTTTTAATACCACTAATCTTATCATGGGCGGAAGCTCAATGGGATTTACAGCCTCCAGGACAATAAATATAGCAGAGAACCTTTATATGAACGGATATATCAGTTATCCTAGGACAGACAATACAGTATATCCTCAGACAATAGATCTTGCAGGTATTGTAAAAACCCTGGGGGAATCACCTCATTTTAATGAGCTTTCAAAGGCAATACTTTCCCTGGACAAGATAGTACCTTCCAGGGGAAATAAAAAATCCACGGACCATCCTCCCATCTACCCGACCGCTGTGGCTTCAAAGGAAAAACTCAAACCCGATGAATGGAAGCTTTATGAACTGATCGTAAGAAGATTTGCCGCAACACTGCTTCCTGCGGCAAAGATGAAACGCATAGCTGCTAAAATAGATGTGAATGGTGAAATATTTGTAGCTAATGGTTCCAGCATAATCGAGAAGGGCTGGATAGGTCATTATCCATATTATAATCACAAAGATGTGTTTGTCCCGGAACTTGAGATCGGACAGGAACTTACTTTGATAGATAAGGCTTTTGAGGGAAAAGAGACAAAACCTCCTGCCCGTTACAGCCAGGGAAAACTTGTTCAAAAGATGGAGGAGCTTGGACTCGGGACAAAGGCTACAAGACATTCAATTATTCAGACCCTGGTAAACAGGGGATATGTAAGGCCAAATCCTCTTGAACCTTCTGAAAAGGCTATTGCAGTTATAAAGATGCTAAGAAAACATGCTGAAAAGATATCCTCACCCGATATGACATCAGAACTCGAGATGTATATGGATGGTATAGCAAACGGCGACGAGACCAGGGAAGAAGTCGTAGACAGGTCCAGGGATATGCTGAGAGTAGTAATGGAGGTACTCCAGAACGAGAAGGAAGAGATCGCAAAGGAAATAAAGAAGGGTATAAAAGAAGACCTTGTAGTGGGAAAATGCCAACTTGAAGACTGTGAGGGAAACCTTATAGTAAGGGTCGCCAGGGCTTCTAAGAAAAGGTTTATCGGATGCAATGCATATCCTAAATGTAGAAACACCTTTCCATTACCCCAGAAGGGTCTCCTGGTAACAGGAAAGGATCTGTGTAAACACTGCGAGCATCCCATGGTGAAGATCATAAGTAAGGGTAAAAGACCCTGGGACCTCTGCATTAATCCAGACTGTCCGGGAAAAGATGAAAAGTATAGAAATTACAAAAATAAAAAACAAAGTAGCGGAGCTGATAGCAAAAGCTAGCTTTGAACTTCCTGCCGATATTACCGGAGCACTAAAATACTATTTGGACACCGAAACCGGAAAGTCTGCAAAGGAAGTCTTAAGACTTATACTGCAAAATGCCGTCTCGGCTAAAAGCCAAAAACTTCCACTCTGCCAGGACTGTGGCAATACATATATAAATCTAAAAATAGGCCCCGGGATCTGTATTACTGAAAGCGGTGATCTGCAAAAACACCTGGATGATGCAGTAGCTGATGCCTATAGTAAAAATTATTTAAGAAAATCAATAGTTACCGACCCCCTGTTTAGCCGGGCAAACACAGGATATAATACACCTGCTCTTATATCTACTGAATTAACAAATGAGACGGGACTTAAAATCGAAGTATCGCTTAAGGGCGGAGGCAGTGAAAATTGTTCATATCTAGCGATGCAGAATCCCTCAATAGATGAAGAAGATATCATAAAGCTTGTAGTCGACCTGGTCAGGACCAATGTGACCAAATGTTGCCCGCCGGTTATTCTGGGTATAGGTATTGGAGGAACTGCTTCGGTAGTTACAAAGATGGCCCGTAGTGCTGCTTTTAGGGAACTTGGAATCAGAAATAGCGATAAGAGATATGAGTTGCTTGAGCAAAAGATACTAGAGGCTGCAAACAATACAGGCATCGGACCTCAGGGTCTTGGAGGAGACACAACAGCTATAGGGTGCAATATTGAATTTGCCCCCTGTCATATAGCAACACTTCCGGTGGCGGTTTTTATCCAGTGTCACTCACTCAGGAGAGCTTCTTCAAAGATATCTCCGCCATAGATATCATATGCCACAAATAGAGGAAAATCTTTGACCTCGATCTTGTGGATGGCCTCAGCCCCGAGATCATCATATGCTACAACTTCAATACTCTCTACTTTGGAGGATAGATATGAGGCTATACCCCCGATGGCCATAAAGTAGACGGCCCCATATACAGGAAGCATTTTTTTTAGCCCGTCGCCCCTTGCACCTTTGCCGATCATTGCCTTTACACCCCTTGCAAGCAGCGGTTCTGTGATCCCGTCCATGCGGGCACTCGTAGTAGGTCCAATGCTCCCGCTGTTCTTTCCCGGAGGAGTAGGAGAAGGACCGACATAAAATATTACTATATCTTTAAGGTCGATAGGGAGACGGGCACCCTCATCAATTGCCTTAAGCATCCTTTTATGGGCAGCATCCCTGGCACCATAGATGGTCCCGCTCAAGAAGACCGTATCTCCACTTTTGAGTTTTTTTATATCACCTGCACTTAAAGGGGTTTTTAATCTGTGGGGCTCTTGCATATTCTCTATACCTCATCCTCATCATCACTGCTGAAGTATCTGTCTCTTTTGAAATAATTATCATATGTCCTGGCCGGCCTCTTTGAGGATGAAAGCCTTTTCCTGCGGCCGGCAAATAGCAGGGCAAAGATAATAAATAATATAAATAGACCGATCAGTCCAAGGATGACGATTAGAAAATATGAAAGGAACTTAGTTTTCTTTCCTTCTATATGGATATTTTGTTCCTGCCCATAAGGTATATTCCATATTGCAATATTGTCATCACCGATAAGGTCAGCGTTTGACTCGATTATTTTTACGGGAAACTTTACCTGATAAGTTATGGCAAGTATGCTGCTGTCGGCACTTGCCAGATCATGCAGCCGGTTAAAGTCTGAGTTAGCATCACCTGAGGCCAGAAGTGTATCATCAATTTTCATATCTACATAATCTTCAAAAAAAACTTCACGATGAAGGAAGTAATCGTCGAGCTCCATTTTTGCGATGAATCTTTCTGAAGGATTATCGGAAAAATTATCTATGGATATGTGTTTTAAAAAGTTGACATCCTCAAAAGTCATCTTAGAAGAAAAATGCGTATATCCATCTTCTTCATAAGTCTCTATTTCACCTTCGGGCAGGATACTTAGCAATTTATCAAAGAGTGACTGATTTTGTGAAAGTGCGACCTCGCCTTTCTCTATATAATCAGTCTTTACAGCGATATCAACTGTCCTGGTCCCTGAATAATCCGGATTTAGCTGTGTGTATACATCAATAAAAGTCGGGTCACAGGATGAGATAAATGGGATAGAAAAAATAACGGTAATAAGAATAGCTATAATTTTTCTAAAAGAATTAATCATAATCAAGATCTATTAAACTATTTCCATTCTCTATTCTAATATAATAGATATTAACATAATAGATATCAATATTGTAGAAGAAATTAAAACCTAAAAAAGTATAATGAGTCTATAAGTTTTGACGTTGTTGTTTTTTGTGATAGCATATGATTAACCAATAATTATATAGTAATAAAATAGTATTCTGGCATGCCCAAAATATAGATTTTGAATTTTTTTATATACAGTATGAATTGAAACAAATCGGAGGAATGAATGGCATTGTATCTTGGTTATGATATCGGGTCGATCAGCGTAAACCGCGC
>JALHTA010000056.1 GCA_022865545.1 Actinomycetota bacterium
TAGCTTCAGGTTATCTTTTTATGCGATGCAATAGGTAAATAACTTTTTAAGTAAATGGAAAGCTAAATATAAATGATACTGTAGAACTATTCTTATATGGGATCCGGGCAAAAATATGCAGAAGTCTATATTGATATAAGGTCACTTGGTGCGGACCGTCCCTTTGACTACCGCATACCCCCTGATATGGCGGACAAGTTAAAGATAGGAAGCGTGGTCCTTGTCCCTGTAAAGAGCAGGAGGGAGATAGGCTATATTGTAAGCATCAAGGACTCCACGGATATCGATCCCAAAAAAACCAAACCCATATCAAGCATTGTTGATATCCCTCCTTTATTTGATAATGGACGGATAGAGCTTGCCAGATGGATGAGTTCATATTATATTCAACCGCTTACAAACGTACTCAGGCTTTTTATGCCGCCAGGTAAAAAAACAAGATCATCTCTTGAAAATAAAAGTATCGGGTATAAATTTGAGGCTGTTATAAGACTATGCGGATTTACAGGTACTGGTCCCTCAGGCAAAGGATCAGCAGAAGACATACTGAGCGGGCCGCTACTTAAGAATTCAGGGGCTCAAAAAAGAATAGTGGAGCATCTCTTAAAAGCAGGGAAAGATGGACTCAGAAGGACGGACCTACTGGCCGCAGCTGCTACTTCTTCGGAAACAATAAGAAAACTGGTAGAAAAAAACATAGTCAAAATAGATATGGAGAGAGTCAGGCGCAGCTTTAAATATGATACGGCTCCAGGTATGTCCGCAGACAGGATAGTGCTCAATCAATACCAGGAAAAGGCAGTGAAACCAGTTCTGGCTGCAATCGATGAAGGCAGGGGGCAAAAATTTTTAATACAGGGAGTTACCGGAAGCGGCAAGACGGAAGTCTATATGGAAATATGTGAAAGGGCCCTTGAACTTGGGAAGAAAGCCCTTATACTTGTCCCGGAGATATCACTTACCCCCCAGCTATTTGAAAGATTTGAAAAAAGGTTTGGGGCAAGGGTCGCTGTATACCATTCTCATATGAGTGATGCGGAAAGGTATGAGAGGTGGATGGAAATACTTGAGAATGGGGTGGACCTTATAATAGGTACCCGTTCGGCACTTTTCACTCCCGCAACGGACCTGGGAATAATAATAATGGACGAAGAACATGACCCCTCATATAAGGAGGGTTCCCAGGTAAGGTATAATACGCAGGATGTGGCAATAAAGCTTTCAAGTATAAAAAATATCCCGGTAGTATTCGGAAGTGCCACGCCATCAGTAAAGACAGTTTACCGGGCAGAAAACGAAAAAGGATTCACACTTCTTAAAATACCTGTAAGGGCGGCGGCTGCAAGTGATGTGGAAAGAGAAATAGTCGACCTTAAGAAAATAGACAGGACCAGGGAAGACGAGTTTATAACTTCAAAGCTATATATCGCGATCACAGAAGAGCTCGGGAAGGACAATAAGGTCATACTTTTTATTAACCGCAGGGGGTTTTCAAACTTTGTCGTTTGCACGGCCTGCGGCGGTGTACCGAAATGTCCTGCTTGCGACCTTTCATATAATTACCACCGCGATGTCGGAAAACTTATATGCCACCATTGTGGGAGGGAAGAAAAATATACTGGAAAATGCGCGTCCTGCAGTACAGGGACACTTTTTCTTGCAGGCAGCGGCGTCCAGAGGGTGGAAGCCAGGATAAGGTCCAGGTTTCCGGCAGTACCTATTCACCGGATGGATTCAGATATTACAAAAAAGAAGAAATCACATCAGAAAATAATTAGTGAATTTTCTGCTCCGGGAAGATCAATACTTGTCGGTACCCAGATGATAGCAAAGGGATTGGATATCTCGGATGTGACACTTGTCGGCATCATAAATTCAGACGGAATGCTGTCGCTTCCGGATTATCATATGAACGAAAGGGCTTATCAGCTTATAACCCAGGTCTCCGGGAGAGCCGGAAGGAAAGAAAAAAAGGGGAGAGTTATAATA
>JALHTA010000433.1 GCA_022865545.1 Actinomycetota bacterium
ATAGATACTCTACCCCGGTAGGGGCAAGGGCCAGGGCCATTATTGCATCACCGGAAGCAGTAAGCAATATAGTGCCCTGGGGCATACCTGAAGAATTGTATAATTTTGAGGACGAAGTAGTCCTAAAATATGGGTCCGGACCGGATGGTACTAGTTATTCTGGAAACTTTCAGGCATTGGGGATCGATCAACCTGGAGGTAATGAATACAGGAGCAATATTATTGAAGGAGCCGAAACTCTTCTCAGGATTAACGATTGGGTAGATACCCAGACCGGCAACCTGGTGGGACCGACCACGCAAGGGGCCGGAACAAGAATATTTGATCAACCCAATGGTGAGTTGGATCTATTTGGTACTCTTACCCGGGATTACCCGGGTGGAAACGAGCTGGCTATTCCGGATAGTCAATTTATTATAGTTCCATTAATAGAAGAGTTGGTTGATGCTCAAGGACATACAGAAGTGCAGATCCTGGGTTTTGCTTGTATAATTATTACTGAAATACGAGACATGCAGAATGATCCTGAATATGGAAATGGGGTTGCAATTATCGGACAATTCGTCAGCAGAGCTTTGGTAAATAGTGACGGTTCTGTGGTAGCAGCAGGTACCAACGATCTAAGAGTTGTAAGATTAATTAAATAGAAATCACAGCAATATTTTTATTAAAAATACATAAGAATAAAGAAATTATTTATCATAAAATTATCATATATCAATCTTAGGAGTAAAATATGAGGTTAAGAATAGTACTACTACTTATAGCGATTATCCTTGGAGCAGTTGCAGTAGTAGCAGTAATTGCTTATATCAATAATATTAGGGCAACCGTTGAAGAAGATGTAGAGAACGTCGAAGTGCTGGTTGCGGCACAGAATATTCCCAAAGAGACACCGGTAGAAATATTGATTACAGCTGAAGCAGTTATACTTGAAGCAGTCCCCAGAAAATACCTTGCCGATGGCGTACTTATTTCACTGCAGGATTATGAAGGTTATGTGGTAGCTTCTCCTATTAATAAGGGTGAGCAGATAACCTCTACCAGATTTATAAAACCAGAGGATCTTGGGATGGCATTTAATATCCCTGATGATATGCTGGCCATCTCCATTCCCATAAATGAAATAATAGGCGTTTCCAACCTCATAAATGTGGGAGATATGGTGAATATAATTGCTACTTTCAAACCTTCCGAGATACAGGTGGAAGCAATCGAGGAACGTCCAGAAGCTGAAGAAATAGTTCCTGAAGCAGAGGAAGTCACTTCCGGGATTGAAGAGGAGATTCCAAAGATCATCACCGAGATAACAAAAACACTTCTCTGGAATGTTGAGGTACTCTATATCGGTACCAGGATAATAATAATAGAGGATTCTGAGGAAACGGTAGGTGTATTTGGAACAGGGCAAACAAGGGAAGAGCAGTCAGAAGATATCAGAACAGTTACCCTGGCAGTGACTCCTGAACAATCAGAAAAGTTAGTATTTACCGAGGAAATGGGAAGCGTATGGATGGCATTACTTCCTGTAGACGGAGTCGAGAAGGAAGAAACTACCGGGCAGACATATGATAATATATTTGATTAGAGAAGATATAAAATAAAATTGATAATAATGAATCTGCAGGAAAAGAGAAAATAGAATATGGAAAAAATACACACCATAATTATTGATAAAGATGAGAATAATATTAAAAAGATTGACTCACTATTAAAAGATGTCTCAGACTTGGAAGTCATCCAAACCAGTTTAACACTAAAAGATCTGGAAATACTTCTTGAAGACAGAATAGTTTCCATTGCTTTAATAGGACCTTCTTTTGATTTGAGTGACCTTGAAAAACTTCTAAAAGCAAATAGTAATGCCCTGAGGTTTGTAAAGGTTATTTTACTTGTGAAGAAAACAACTTCTAATCTATTAAGGAAGGCTATTAAATTAAATATTCATGATGTGCTAGAGTTCCCTTTTAGATTTGAAGATTTTAATGATTCATTTGAGAGAGCCGTAAATACTTTTTCAGAGCTAACTATTGAAAAGCTGGGGGTAAAGAAAGAAGAAGAAGATTATTTTAAGAAAAATGCAAAAAAAATTGTAGTATTCGGCACTAAAGGTGGATCAGGCAAATCCTTTATTGCTACAAATCTGGCAATAGACCTTCTGGATGGTAAGAACAATAAGGTGATTTTATTTGACCTTAATTATCAATTTGGAGATATTGCAATAATGCTTGATCTGTATCCGAGAAATACTATTTACGATATTGTTTCTGTTTTTGACCAGC
>JALHTA010000434.1 GCA_022865545.1 Actinomycetota bacterium
AAGAAATTATAAAAGAAAAAACTGGTCTGATTATCGACCCATATTTTTCAGCAACAAAATTGGAGTATCTGCTAAGTCAAAAATCCATTATGGAAAAAGCAAAAAGATGTGAGATATTATTTGGGACGGTAGACAGCTGGATTATTTATAATTTAACAGGAAATCATTTTACTGATGTTTCAAATGCTTCCAGGACAATGCTTTTTAACATTAATAAGGTCAAATGGGATGAAGACTGTATGAAAATCTTCAATGTACCGGAGCAGATATTACCAGAAGTCCTTCCCAGTTATGGAAATGCAATATTCGGGTATACAAAAATAGATTCAGTCTTTAAAAAAGAAATACCCATATGCTCAGTTTTAGGTGATCAACAAGCTGCACTTTTTGGTCATAAGTGTTTTAAAAAAGGTGATATCAAAAGTACATTTGGTACAGGTTCATTTATGATGATGAATACGGGTAATATTAAAATTGAAAGTAATAACAATCTGCTCTCTACAATTTTTTACCAGTCGGATAAAAACAAAGTATTTTATGCTTTGGAAGCGTCAATTTATAATGCAGGCAACGTATTGCAGTGGTTAAAAGAAGATATGGGTTTGATTGATGATTATAAAGAAATTGAAAAGATAGCAGGTCGAAGTGATTATAATGAAAATATATTTTTTGTCCCTGCATTCACAGGACTGGGTGCACCCTTTTGGGATTCTGATGCCAGAGGAATAATTATTGGAATAACAAGATCTACTAATAGAAAAGATATAGTAAAGGTAGCTATTGAATCTTTGGCGTACAGGACCAGGGATGTTCTTATTGCTTTAGAAAGAGATTCCGGCACAGAGATCAAGGAGATGAGGATCGACGGGGGTGTATCTCAAAGTAATGTATTCTGTCAAATATTATCGGATCTTACCGGTATAAAAATAGAAGCATCTGATTTTAAAGAGTATACAGCTTTGGGTTCGATGTATGCTGCAGGACTGGGTTTTGGGATCTGGGAGGATCACCAGCAGATAAATAAATATAGAGAATCAAAAACTTATATCCCAAAAATCAATAGTAATTTGAGGGGTAAGCTATATAAAAATTGGAGCAGGGCAGTTTCCAGATCAAGAGACTGGGTTTTAGATGAAAAATAATATGATAGAGAAGGACATAGAGTGAAAAGAACAGAAATGCTTGATAGGATTGAATCTAATGATGAGATCTGGGATATTATAATTACCAGTTAGTGTTGATAAAGCTTAATAACCAAGCTCTCTGAGCCTATCTTCACTAAGACCAAAATAATGGCCGATCTCATGAAGTACGACTCTTTTTATATTCTTCTTTAGACTTACCGTATCCCTGCTGACTGCTTCAATCGACTTCTTATAAATGATGATCTTATCAGGTAAAGAACGGCTCCTACTTCCTTTTACAGTCATAGGGACACCGTGATAGAGACCAAGGGTAAACCTCGGACCCCCGCTTTTATTTTGAATGAAGGGGCTGATATTTTCCTCTTCGATCAAAAAGCTGATATTATCAAATTTATCCTTGAACTTTTGAGGTAGGTTCTCCAGGACATCCAGGATCTCAGATTCAAATTCTTCAATACTCATTTCCATAATGCAATAGTACCGGATATATCTTTACATATACATATAAAAATTGATTTTATAATCTTAAATTAATATTATTATACTAACCGTCACTTGAAAACAAGATAGTATTTGAATTTAAAATAGAAGGGTTTTAGATGTCATCAATTATAAGGCAGGATATGTCTACAAAAGACTGGACCATTTTTTCGGTCAAAAGGGCCCAAAGGCCGCATGACTATAAGGGATCAAAGAAGAAAAAGAAGATCCTTGAAAAGTATGAACCCAGTTGTCCTTTCTGTAAAGGCAATGAAAGCATGACACCCGAAGAAATACTGGCCATAAACGGGGGAAAAGACTGGTCAGTAAGGGTAGTCCCAAACAAGTTCCCTGCTGTCGAATATATAAAGGGCTCCCCTGAGGGTAGTGAAAGAAGACATATCAGCGGACCATATTTAGCCATAGATGGGATAGGACATCATGAAGTAATAATAGAGTCACCATGGCATAATGACAATATTGTCAGGATGGATACCACCCATGTCGAAAAAATAGTAAGAGCATACAGACAAAGATTTATTGATATCAGCAGCGATCACCAGAACCAGCTGGTAATAATATTCAAAAACCATGGGAAAAGGGCAGGAACCTCCCTGGACCACCCTCACTCGCAAATCGTAGCAACACCTTTTGTCCCGGGTTATATAAGAAATAAGATGTTTGAAGCACAAAGATATTATGATGATTTCGGTAATTGTGTCTACTGCGACATTATAAAACATGAACTGGAGGACGCAAGCAGGCTCGTATATGATAATGATAAATATCTTGCAATTGCCCCATATGCATCAGTGGTACCCTATAATATAGTAATATATCCTAAAAAACATCAATCATGTTTTGCAGAAACTACCAAAGATGAATTAATGGATCTTGCTAGTGTCCTCCGGACTGTATTAAAAAAACTATATGATCTGCTGGATGACCCGGATTATAATTTTGTTATAGACAGCAGTCCGGTCGACCAATCAGGAAACAGGCATTATCACTGGCATCTCGAAATCCTTCCAAGGCTTAGTACCAGGGCTGGGTTTGAGATAGGCTCGGGAATGAATATAAATTCTATTTTTCCGGAGACCTGTGCTGAGAATCTAAGGAATCAAAAATAAAATAATGATATTGGAGATAAGGGAAAAGAAACGTAAATATATCGGGAGGAAAAGTAAATGAAAAAGATAAATTGGCAGATAATCCTTGGTGTAACACTGGTAGTGATTTCCATAGCCCTTTATAGTGTCCATTACCTTATATTCAGGGATCCTCATCACATATTTATTTATATGTTAGGAGATATTGCCTTTGTCCCCATCGAAGTTCTTATGGTCACTTTGATAATCCACAGAGTGCTATCAGACAGGGAAAAGAAAGCTATGTTAAAGAAGCTGAATATGGTGATCGGTGCATTCTTTAGTGAAGTAGGTTTAAAACTTTTACCTATATTCGCCAATTTTGACTATAAATCTGACGAAGTAAAAAAGGAACTATCCCAGATGAAAAATTGGAACAATAGTGATTATAAAAAAGCATCAGAAATGATGGAAAATTATGATTTTAAGATCGACAGCAATCTGAGTGATCTTAAAAGTCTGCAGGTCTTTCTTACAAAAAGGAGAAATTTTCTCTTAAGGCTCCTGGAAAACCCGAACCTACTCGAGCATGAGACTTTTACAGAACTTCTATGGGCCGTTTTTCACCTGACTGAAGAGCTGGAATACAGGGCAGATCTTGATAAGCTGCCCCATACTGACATGGTCCACATATCCGGGGATATAAAAAGAGTTTATGTTCTTTTGCTGAACCGTTGGATAGATTATGTGATGCATCTAAAAGATCAGTACCCGTATCTGTATTCACTGGCAGTAAGGACAAATCCTCTTGATGAGGATGCTTCACCAATAGTGAAAAGCTAAAAAAATATTACCATCTTGCAGGAGAGCTAAAGATTATTCTGGTCCCTATCCTCATCAAAACCCAGAGCATTCTCTTGATCCCATAAGTCCTGGCGGTAAATCTTAGACTCATTATAGGCCGACCTCTCTTAATAAAGAGATAATTTGTCAAAAACAAATAGGCTGTGGGTCTACTCTGAGATTACCTTATAAATTACTGCATTTGAAGCTAATATTTGGTGCTGCATTTTTTCTGAATATATAAATATATTATACCACAATAAAATAAAAAAATTGTGACTTATCAGGATTTTTTATTGTATTTTATTTCAAATTAGCACTTGAGCAGATATTTCAAGTAATTTAAATAATCCTTGATTTTTAATGCTAAACTATAATAAAATTTTTATAAGATAGTTATTACACTTATATTATAAATATATTATAAAAGTTTAAATAATTAATATATTTGTGTCGTATTGTGTTTTATTAGATAAGGGCAAAAGGACATAGAAACAGGTCTGCTGCCACAGCATAAAAGAGGAGGGTTTTTATGGCAACACTCGAAAAAATCGAAGGAATCGGTAAGGTATATGGTAAAAAGCTTGCAAAGATAGGTATAAAGACCACTGAAGCGCTTCTAAAAAAAGGGGCGACCCCAAAGGGAAGAAAAGAAATCGAAGGAGCAAGCGGACTGGTACATAAGCTCATCCTTGAGTGGGTTAACCTTGCGGATCTTTTCAGGATCAAGGGAATCGGAGAAGAATATTCAGATCTTCTTGAGGAAGCGGGAGTCGATACTGTAGCAGAACTTGCCAGGAGAAGAGCTGACAATCTCCACGAAAAGGTATTAGAAGTGGATAAAGCAAAGAAACTTGTAAGAAGACCTCCTTCTTCCGGAATGATAGCAGATTGGATAAAACAGGCAAAAAAACTTCCAAAAGTCGTAAAGTATTAAAACGGCCCGCAAGTTATATTTGCTGAAAAAAGGCGATAATGGAGACACAATTTATTTCCGGGCTATACGGTATCCGGTAAATTAGTAATACCTAAAATGTATCTATAGTGGTATGAAATTTACTATTTAACCGGTCATGCATTACCCGTCAGGCCAGGATCCAGGGTCCTAAAATGAAGCCCAATAAATGAAAATCCTACTGCATAGGAAAGCATGCCGGGTTTTCTAACAAGGCACCATAGGAGAAGTTTCCAGAAATATCTTCTTCCTTTTTGTTTGATACCAAGCAGCCATATAGAACTGATAAGAGCCCTTATGTGGTAAAAACGAAGCTTTGTAGACTTCACCTTCAATGGCTTATATTCTTTTAGTAATGTCTTTATTCTTTCATAATAAGATTTTGGCGAATAAATGGTTGAAAGGACTTTCTTGTAGCCATCGACCAGGACTTGCTTATCCATTTTTGGAATAAAATTCAAGCTGCCCGTCCCGGTATTATTTCCACTTGCTACTTTTACAAGCCTTTTGGATTCTTTAAGTCTCTGGTACAGTCTTGTTTGGGGAAGTGCTGTGAGGATACCTACCATTGCGGTAACAATCCCGCTTTTCTGTATAAAGTCTATCTGTCGCTGGAATATTGATATATTATCACTGTCAAACCCCACAATAAAACCACCCTGAACCTCGAGTCCTCCGTTCTGGATAGTCTTTACACATTCTATAAGGTCCCTGCCCTTATTCTGCACTTTGCCGCATTCATTAAGGCTATCTGTATCAGGAGTCTCTATTCCGACAAAAACAGCAGTAAAACCTGCCTGTGTCATAAGCTTGATAAGTTCCTTATCATCAGCAAGATTTATAGACACCTGTGTATTAAATGAGAAAGGATATTTCTTTTTCTTCTGCCATTCGATTATTGCGGGAAGGTAATCATTTTTCAGTTTTGATTTATTTCCAATAAGATTATCATCTACAAAGAATATGCCGGCTCTCCAGCCTGCATTGTAGAGGGCTTCCAGTTCATCAATTATATGGTTTACAGATTTAAGTCTTGGTATTCTACCGTTTAATTGGACAACATCACAGAATTCACAATTAAAAGGACACCCCCTGGAAAACTGTATGCACATTGAATTATAATAGGAAGTCTTTATCAGGCTCCAGTCAGGGACTACACTTTTTGAAAGGGAAGGGAAACCATTATTCTGGTACATTTTCTTTAACTTTCCTTCTTTCATGTCCTCTATGACTTCATGGAAGTAATCTTCGACTTCGCCAAGAACCAGGTGGTCGACTTCAGGAAATTCCTCGTAACCGGTTGTAAATAAAGGACCTCCGGCTACTACAGGTTTACCCAGTTTCTTTGCCAGGTCTATAACTTTTTTTGCTGTTTCCTTTTGAACTATCATAGCGCTTATAAATACATAATCGGCCCATTTGATATCCTTTTCTTCAAGCTTATCAGTATTCATGTCCACAAGCTTCTTTTCCCACTGGTCAGGAAGCATTGCTCCAATAGTTAAAATTCCCAGTGGAGGGAATGAAGCTTTCTTTCCCAGAAGCTTTAAAATTCTTTTAAATCCCCAGAAAGTATTCTCATAATCCGGGTATACCATTAAAATCTTCATATCTTTATTTTATCTCCTTAATTTTAGATCTTTCTCTATATAAATCAGTTTTATCTTTCATCATATATAGCTTACCTTAAAATAAGCTTAAAATACATTTAGCTCTATAATATTTTTTATACTCTAAGTATTTGTATTAAAATTAACCTTTAATGTCAAATCAAGAGGCTTATTCTTTCTAAAATAAAACAGAGCCTTTATCTTATAAACGATTTTTAATGATTAAAGTTTTAATTTATTCGGGAATTGATATTATTAGCTGGTATAATATTAAATATTTCAAGATTTTTAGAAATTTAATCCAGGGGAGATATTGTGAAGGATAAAGTAAGAGACAGCCTGGTAGTAGTATGGTCCAGTGGGGATAGGGATGTTGCGGAAAAGATGGTCTTTATGTATACGCTTAATTCTAAATTAAGGCAGTGGTGGAAGGAAGTCACCCTTATTATCTGGGGACCGTCAGCAAAACTGATTTCTGAGGATATAGAACTTCAGGATTATTTAAAAAAATTAAAAGATGCCGGGGTCAGGCTTGAAGCCTGCATAACTTGTGCTGATATGTACAGGGTATCAAAAAAATTAACTACCCTGGGTGTTGATGTAAAACCAATGGGACTTCCACTTACAGAATATTTGAAAGAGGGAAAGGCAGTTATAACTTTTTAAATATTAGAATATATCCATACTTCATTATGTAGCTAATAATTTAAACTTCTAACTAATATTTTTACCTATTGAAAATGCTTTACCCAGATGTTTTCCGACCGACCAGTAATTTCGGGTTCCGGGATCAAAGATTATGGGGTCGATTTTCTTTATATCAGGTTTTCCGTCTTCCCCGAGTATTTTGGGATCAGCTTTTATATCCATTATCTCTCCGATGAATTGAGTATGGAGACCGATCTCAATACTCTTGAGAAGCTTGCATTCAAGAATAAATGGAAATTCCTCACCATAGGGTGCATCAACAAGATCGCTCTTTACAGGGGTGATGTTTATCTTTGAAAACTTGTCCTGGTCTCGCCCTGATGCAATACCGCAATAATCAGCTTCAGCCACCATTTCTGCCGGTGCAATATTTACTGTAAATGCACCTCTTGATATTATACTAGCATAGCTGTAAGTCGCTTTCCTTAAAGAGACTGCCATACATGGGGGAACGGAACAGCAGATCCCACCCCAGGCTGCTGCCATCAGGTTTGGGTTCCGGTCATCGTCATAGGTCCCAACCAGAAATACCGGTGTGGGATATGCAATAGTCTTTGCACCAAGTGATTTTTTCATGACAGGCTTCTCCTTATACAAGTTTTTTTAATCAATTTATGTGCTTAATATACAAATATACTGAAATAATTCTAAATAATATATATTTTTTATACAATATTGAATCCTTAAGATTTCAGACAATTCCAGTACGGAGTCCCTTTAAATTGAGTTTGGAAATAATATTGAATATGAGATACTTTAAATATAAGCAATAATAATAAATGTATTTAAGCTTAAAAGAAAATAGAGTTTTAAAATCATATATATTGAGTCAGGAGATTAAATGAAATATAAGAGGCTGGGGAAAACAAACCTGGAAGTCTCACAGCTTGGATTTGGAGCGGTACAGATCTGCAGGGTGCCGGAAACAGAGGCAGTCAACCTGGTAAGAGAAGCAGTAAACAGCGGTTTAAACCTTATCGATACAGCACATGACTACCCGGATAGTGAAGATATTCTGGGAAGGGCTCTAAAGGGTTTGAGGGACAAGGTGATTATCTCCACTAAATCCGGCAAGACATCCAGGGAAGAGTTTCTGGATGAGTTAAACACCAGCCTGAAGAGATTAAATACTGACTACCTTGATATTTTTCTCTTCCATGGTACTTCGAAAAGTGAAAACCTTGATAAACTTATTAAGAACGGTGTAGTTGAAGCACTGCTTAAAGAAAGAAAAAAGGGGAAGGTAAGATTTATAGGCTTTTCATGCCACAATCCTGATATTATTGACAGATTCTATGAAGTGGCAGATTTTTCTGCATTGATGATACCTATCAATTTCGTCTCTACTGAATTTGTGGACAAGAATTACAAAAAATTAGTGAAAAACGATATTGGAATAATGGCAATGAAACCCCTGGGTGGCGGCAGAATAGAGGATGCCAGGGTGAGCCTTAAATATATCAACCAGTATGAAAAAGTCATACCCATAATAGGTATGCAGAGCATTAGGGAGCTTGAGGAGAACCTGGAGCTTGTCAATATTAAAGAACCGCTTGATGATGGGGACAGGCAGACAATAGAGAATATTAGAAAAGAACTTGGAGATAAATTTTGCAGGGGTTGTGGATACTGTCTTCCCTGTGAGCAGGGTATAAATATCACGGATGTCAATTACATAAAGGTATTTTTTAAGCAGTTTCCCTTCGATAGGGTCGTAAATCCTGAGAGGGACAAAGTAGTGGAACATGTGGATGAATGTATTGAATGCGGAAAGTGCATTGAGAGATGCCCATATAGCCTTGAAATAATAGATATGCTAAAAGAAAACAGGGACTATTATTTTATGAGAAAAGAAATGGGTAAATAATTGGCAGACTCCCTCGCTTCGCTCAGTTAAGTCTTTTCAAGTCCTAAGGAACATGGATCCACCATGTCCCTAACTGGTTTATACCTACTGGTGGAGATGAGCGGACTTGAACCGCCGACCTCTTGTCTGCCAGACAAGCGTTCTCCCATCTGAACTACATCCCCACACAGGTACATATAATACTTTATCGAATTTAATTTATAAAGCAAATTATCTCCATAATTTCTTCATTTTTAATTTGTAAAATATAATATAAAAATCATAAACTAAATAAAAAATCTACAAAAGGAATTAAGATGGATCCAAAAATGAAAAAAATCTCTATCCTCACTAGCTTAGCTATTATAGTTTTGATTGCTTTGATGGTCCTGACTTCATGCAGCGGGGCGGGGGTACTTGGCAAGTTAGGTAATAATGAGGAGGATTCGGCAGAGGATGGTATAGAAATATTTGAACTGGAAACAGGTGATATCATACAGCTAGTTGCAACTACCGGCTCGGTAGACTCAAGCACACAGAATTATTATACGCTTCAGGTTTCCGGTGAAATAATTTCTGCTATGAAAAAAGGGGACTATTTCAGGGAAGGAGATTTATTGGTCGAATTAGATAATTCCGATGCTATGGACCAGCTGGAACAGATCGCAATGGATATAGTGGATGCTGAAAGCTCCCTGAGAACTGCCCGCATGAACTATCAAAGTGCTCTTGATGCAAACCATATAGCCATTCAACTGGCAGAATTAAATACAGAAGGAGCAGAGAGATCGACACAAAGTGCACTTGTATCACTGGAGACTGCTAATAGAAGTGCTCAGCTATCACTGGAGAGCGCCCAGCAGGCTCTGGAAAATGCACAGAATGTGCAGGATGTGGAATCTGCAGAAAACACAGTAGAATCTGTAAAAAGCTCTAACCGCTCCTCCACTAATCAGGCAGAAACTTCTTATGAACAGTCTGTCGATAATCAATCAACCAGTTACTGGAACAATCTTTCCAGCCTGCAATCAGCCGAGACTCAAATAGCAATGACTGCCGAGAATATAAAACAAACTGGATTAGTAGTAGAAGCAGCAAAGGGGGAAATGGAAGATGCAGAGGAAGGCCTCCAGGACTATAAATTCTTTGCCCCTTATAATGGAGTAGTATTATCTACTGACTTCAGGATGGGTGAGCAGGCAAATGGATCTACTTTGATCTCCCTGATAAGTGATGAGTTCATAGTAAAAGTAACCATAAGCGAGAATGATATATTCAAGATTTCTGAAGACAATGAAGCCTCGATCACCTTTGATGCCTATTCTGGACTGGAGTTTGATGGCAGGGTGATAGAAATAATTCCTATTTTAGTAAATGATGGTGGCATCACATCCTATGAAGTATTACTTGAATTTGAAACAGGAGAAGATATTG
>JALHTA010000435.1 GCA_022865545.1 Actinomycetota bacterium
ATCCCCAGTATTACTGCAATTGTTTGCGGAAGCATTGATCTCGCAAAAACTAAGTCAGATTTATCTAATAAAAAAGGAAGAAAGTTAGATATAGCAGGCATAGCCTTAGGTGTATCGCCGGCTATTGTCATTGGGCTGTATTTTATCCCGGGGGTATCTTTTATCATTTCACAAATACCAGGATAATAGGGGACATTATTTCCCTCTGGCCTATTCTGCCAGAACTTTTTGGCTCCTCTTTGATTCAAGCTCGGTTAAAGCAATTTTACGTATGCGGACAGATTTTGGAGTCACCTCAACAAGTTCGCTGTCGTCAATATATTCAAGAGCATCATCCAGGATAATAGTTTTTGGAACATTAAAATGTTCCATGCCTCCGTCACCTTTGGAACGCATATTTGACAACTGCTTTTCCTTGCAGGCATTTACCCATATATCCTTTGTCCGGGAATTTTGCCCGACTACCTGACCCTTATATACATTGGAACCAGGACCATAGAATAATAATCCCCTGTTCTGAATATTGGTTAGGCTGTATAATCGTGTCGTTCCGTTCTCGCATGCAACCAGTGAACCCCTATCACGCTTTTTCCGTTCACTATTATCGGCCTGGTAACGGTAGAAAAGACTATTCATTATGCCGTTTCCACGGGTATCAGTCATAAATTCCCGTCTATAACCAAATAAACCACATGTCGGTATTATAAATTCAAGGTATGCAATCCCTTCTTTTATTTCCATTTTCTTCATTTGAGCATACCGGCTTCCCAATTTCTGGATTACTGCACCTGAACACTCTTCTGGTACTGAAATAAAAAGCTCTTCATAAGGAATAAATTTTTTACCTTCTATGATCTTAGTGATGACCTGTGGCTGGGAAATCTGCAGTTCATAACCTTCCCTACGAAGTCTTTCAATAAAAATAGCTAAATGAAATTCGCCCCTGCCGGAAACAACCCATCCACCCAAAGGATTATCTTCTACCTTTAATGCTACATCATTTTCAAGCTCTCTGTAGAGCCTTTCCCTTATTTGTCTTGAAGTCGTAAACTGGCCCTCGCGCCCTGCAAAAGGGGAAGAGTTGACAGAAAAATTTATTTTAACAGTAGGTTCCTCGATCTCGATCAGCGGCAAGGCTATCGGTGTATTGATATCTGCTATTGTTTCACCGATCATAATATCTGGTATCCCTGCAATTGAAATAATTTCCCCGGTTGCTATTTCCGGGGTCTCAATCTGTGTCAAACCCTGAAATGTCATTAGTGAAGTGAGTCGGTGCTTATCCATCTGGCCTTCGCGGTTTATTCTGATGACTTCCTGTCCTTCATTAATTTTCCCATTATAGATCCGGCCTGTAGCGATACGCCCCTTATAATTATCCCAGTTTATTGAAGTCACAAGCATCTGCAAGGGTAAATTAATATCCCCACCTGGTTTAGGTATATAGTTTATGATCTCATCAAATAATGGTGTAATATCCTGCATCAGGTGCAAGTGGGGCTCCAGGCCGGATTTACCCATTTTTGAGGATGTATAAAGAACCGGAAAATTTGCAGTTTCCTCATCAGCTCCAAGACGTATAAAAAGGTCAAAAGTATCATTTAGAGCTTTATTTATATTAGAATTCGGCTTATCTATCTTATTGATGACTACAATGATCTTATGATTAAGTTCAAGGGCTTTTTTTAAAACAAAACGTGTCTGTGGCATGGGTCCCTCCTGGGCATCCACAAGCAGAAGCGAACCTTCCGCCATCTTTAGGACCCTTTCAACCTCACCGCCAAAATCAGCATGACCAGGGGTATCAATAATATTGATCTTTGTATCACGCCAGACCACTGAGGCATTTTTCGAAAAAATTGTAATACCCCGTTCCCTTTCGAGTTCATTGCTGTCCATTATGCAGTCCGCCAGAGCAACTTCTTTGTTTAACTTTGTTTTAGATTGACGAAGCAGGGAATCTACCAGGGTAGTTTTTCCATGATCAACATGGGCGATAATTGCTATATTACGAATTTCCATGATTATTAAATCTCACATTATTCCTATTGGATAGTACCAATGACTATTTCCGAATTTTATTATTAAAATATCTTCCAAGGCTTATTTAAGCTTTAATACTTTAAACCTCTTACCGTATAATTACAACCCTTAATTTAATTATCGTATATATGGGACTTAATGAATTTTGCAGATAATCATTAGTTTTATTTTACATATATGATAAACTTCTGCCATGGATGACAAGAGTTTTAAGATCTACCCATACAGATGGACAATACTAATTGTCTTCATGTTGATAAATATATCCATACAGATCATGTGGATATGTTTTGCACCCATAACTGGTCCGGCGTCCGAATTCTATGGGGTATCTGATCTAAGGATCGGGCTTCTGGCCATGATCTTCATGATAGTCTACATTCCATTATCTATACCGATTTCATGGATGATAGATACATGGGGATACCGAAAATCAGTAACTGTCGGTGTAAGCATAATGGCTGTTTTTGGTCTGCTGAGA
>JALHTA010000057.1 GCA_022865545.1 Actinomycetota bacterium
AGCTTATAGGCGTCTTGGTAAAAAAGTAATCGAACTGGATAATGTTTCCAAATCATTTGATGGACAAATAGTACTTAAAGGTTTTAGCATACTATTGAGCCAGTCTGACAGGATCGGCATAGTAGGTCTAAATGGCATGGGAAAGACTATCCTTCTTGACCTGATAGCAGGGCTCATCACACCGGATAATGGGGAGATAAGCACCGGTAAGACTGTAAAGGTAGCATATTACCGTCAGGGTAATGATGATATGGATCATTCCATAAGGGTCATCGATTATATAAAGGAAACAGCAGAATATGTAGAAACCACCAGTGGGCAGAGGATCTCAGCAAGCCAGATGCTTGAGCATTTCCTCTTTGACACAGGTCATCAATACAGCCTTATAGGAAATCTTTCCGGAGGCGAGAGAAGAAGGCTCCTACTGGCAAAAACACTGATAGAAAAACCAAATGTCCTTCTTTTGGATGAACCCACAAATGACCTTGATATCCAGACTCTTGAGGTACTCGAGGAATATCTACAAAATTTTCAGGGTGCTGTACTTGCAATATCACATGACAGGTATTTCCTGGACAAAGTGGCGGACAGGATAATAGCAGTAAAAGAAGATGGAAGAACCGCCTTCTATAATGACCTTGATATTTATGAGAAAAGCTTTGAAGCAGACAGGTCAGCAGCCTTGATAAAAACAAAGGCTCCAAAAAGATCAAAGGATACTAGCGGAAAGAAAAGATTTACTTATACTGAAAACAAGGAGTTTGGGAAAATAGACGGTGATATCTTAAAACTTGAAGGCATGCTTTCAGTGATTGAAAAAGAGATGACAGAAAACTGGTCCGACCATATAAAGATGCAGGAACTGGCTGAAAAGCAAAAAGAATTACAGAAAGAGCTTAGTGAAAAGATGGAGCGCTGGGTCTATCTTAATGAATTTGCTGAAGAGATCAATAGAAACTTAAACGATAAATTATAAATGATCCTATAATAGGACCAATGGGGTCCGTTAGTGGCTCCTTACTATATCTTTTACTTTCATCAGCCTTACAATACCGGCACGTTCATTTTCATCAAGTTTCATGGTGATAAACTTAATGGTCTCCTTTAAGCCCGGGATCAGCTTATATTCAAGGGCGTTTACCCTTCTGCGCGTCTCCTGTATCTCAGTGGCCATGAGCTGTACGGTTTTTTCTTTTTCGGCAAGTACGAGTAGGCTTTCAATAAACTTATCAAACTTATCCAGGGAAATATCAATATCTCCCGATGTATTTAAATACCCATAGGGAATGATGCCGCCGGAGACTTCTTTTGTAAATTCAGGGACCCTTACGCTCATCAGGTTTTTCTTGCTTACCGAGACTGATATCTTCTTTACCGGCATCAGCAGTGCCTGCTCTACCTGAAAAGGACCCATTTTGGCTTTTGCGAGCACAAACCCTTCAAGTATGCTCCTGAACTCACTTTCAACAGACAGCCTGAGATCCTTGACCTCATCTATTATCTCCATAAGCAGCCTCATGAGCTCATCCCTTTTATCTTTGAGTAATTTATGTCCCCTTGCTGCCAGCTGCAGTCTCTTCTTCAGCCTGAGGAGCTCCATCCTTGTTGCATTTACTTTTTCAAGCATATAATGCTATTCTTTCTTCTCTTCTTTTTCAGGATCAATATAGTATTTATCAAGAAACTCATCCCTGACCCTTTTCAATTCTCCCCTTGGGAAAACTGATAGGAGTTTCCACCCGAGGTCCAGTGTCTCCTCTATGGTCCTATTCTCATATTCACCCTGGGATATATATCTGGTTTCAAATTCTTCGGCAAATTTAAAATATAGCTTATCAAGATCGGTAAGAGCCGCTTCGCCCAGTATAACAGACAGCTCCTGGACTTCCTTGCCCCTGGCATATGCTGCATATAATTGATTGAAAGTATCAGCATGGTCCTCTCTTGTCTTCCCTTCTCCGATACCTTTGTCCTTAAGCCTTGAAAGTGAAGGCAGTACATCCACCGGAGGGGAAAGCTTTTTCTTATGAAGGGACCTTGAAAGTATTATCTGTCCTTCTGTTATATATCCTGTAAGGTCAGGTATGGGATGGGTCTTGTCATCTTCAGGCATTGTGAGTATGGGGATCTGGGTTATAGAGCCTTGTTTTCCCTTTATCCTTCCTGCCCTTTCATATATGGTCGCAAGGTCCGTATATAAGTATCCCGGATAACCTCGTCTTCCGGGTATTTCCTTTCTCGCTGCAGACACCTCTTTTAAAGCTTCACAGTAATTTGTCATATCGGTAAGTATTACAAGGACATGCATATCCTTTTCAAAAGCCAGGTACTCTGCGCATGTAAGCCCGACACGCGGAGTAGCGATCCTTTCAATAGCGGGATCATCTGCAAGGTTTAGGACCAGTACCGACCGGCTTATCGCTCCTGTTTTTGTAAAATCATCAATAAAATACTGGGATTCTTCAAAAGTTATTCCAATAGCAATAAAGACGACCGCAAAATCTTCCTTTTCCCCGAGAACCGCTGACTGCCTGGCTATCTGGGCCGCTATGCGGTTATGTGGAAGTCCGGCACCGGAAAATATCGGAAGCTTCTGACCCCTTACAAGTGTATTTAAGCCGTCTATCGAGGATATCCCAGTCTGGATGAATTCATCCGGATAATTACGGGCATATGGATTTATCGGGGACCCATTTATGTCCATACTTTTTTCGGCTATTATCTTATCGCTTTCTGTCTTTGGCTTTCCAAGACCGGTAAAGACCTTTCCAAGTATGTCCTCTGACAGATACATATGCGTACCCCTTCCAAGGAACCTTACCCTGGTACTCTCAGAATCAATTCCCGAGGTCCCTTCAAATACCTGCACAAGGGCCCTGTCCCTATCGACCTCAAGAACCCTTCCACTTCTAAGTGTCCCGTCACCAAGCCTTATATCGACAAGTTCCTCATATTTTACTCCTTCAACCCCTTCCACAATCAGAAGTGGTCCGGATATATTTATAATGCTCTTATACTCTTTTAGCATGTTTACTCCTCCAGGTGGGGTTTCTCAAATATTTTTGAGAATTCATTGTCAATATCAGTTTTTATATTATCAATTTTTGTTATTTCTTCTTTAGGGATATATTTCATCCGGGCAATATCATCTTTTACCTTTACAGCTTCAATATCGGAGATATCCGCACCGGTTCTCAGGGCATCTTCTGCCTGCTTGTAAAAATATATTATTGTATCTATCATCTTGTATTGTTTTTCGACCGGAGAATAGGTATCAATATCATGAAAAGCATTCTGGTGAAGGAAGTCTTCCCTTAACATCCGGGAGACAATAAGCACCAGCCTGTCCGGTCCGGAAAGTGCGTCTACGCCTACCAGCCTTACGATCTCTTCAAGCTCTGATTCTTTCTCGAGAAGTCTCATGGCCTCAGCCTGCAGATCGAAATAATCCTCTGCTACACTTCCGGTGACACTCTCACGAATTGAATCATTATATAGTGAATAGGAATTCAGCCATGATATTGCGGGAAAGTGCCTTCCATAAGCAAGATTTGCCTCAAGCGACCAAAATACTTTTACTACCCTGAGTGTCGCCTGTACAACCGGGTCCGAAAGATCGCCTCCCGGGGGTGATACCGCGCCTATTACCGAAAGAGCTCCTGTCCTGCAATCGCCGGAACCTGACAGGCATTCTACCAGTCCGGCCCTCTCATAAAATGATGCAAGTCTTGCACTCAGGTATGCTGGATATCCTTCCTCCCCTGGCATCTCTTCAAGCCTTCCCGATATCTCCCTCATAGCTTCTGCCCAGCGCGATGTTGAGTCTGCCATGAGAGCCACAGAATATCCCATATCCCTGAAATATTCAGCAATTGTTATTCCTGTATATACCGAAGCCTCCCTGGCAGCTACGGGCATATTTGAAGTATTGGCAATAAGAACTGTTCTTTTCATCAGAGGCTGCCCGCTTTTTGGGTCCACAAGTTTGGGAAATTCCAGGAGAACATCCGTCATCTCATTTCCCCTCTCGCCGCAGCCGATATATACTATTACCTCTGCATCGACCCATTTTGCCAGTTGATGCTGGATCACTGTCTTGCCTGATCCGAATGGGCCCGGTACACATGCTGTCCCGCCCTTTGCGAGAGGAAAGAACATATCCACTATTCTCTGTCCTGTAAATAGGGGGATATCAGGTCTTTTCTTTTGCCTGTATGGTCTTGGCTTCCTCACGGGCCACTTTTGCATCATGGCCACATCTACCGGACCATCAGCAGCAGATATAACTGCAATGGTATCTTCTACTACGAACTGCCCGTCTTCAATGCTTTTTACTTCTCCCTCTACTCCGGGAGGTACCATTATATAGTGTTTGATAAGCTGTGTCTCTTCAACAAATCCAAGAAAATCCCCGGAACTCAACATATCTCCCACCTTTGCCGTAGGATTGAATTTCCATTTCTTTTTACGGTCAAGAGCCGCTGCCGTGACCCCTCTTGCAATAAAATCGCCTGAATTTTTGTATAATTCATCAAGCGGTCTCTGTATGCCATCATAAATAGATCCAATAACTCCGGGACCAAGTTCCACTGTAAGGGGCTCGCCTGCCGGATAAACAGGTTCACCTACACCGATACCTCCGGTCTCTTCATAAACCTGTATTGATGCAAGGTCCCCCTTGAACTCTATGATCTCCCCCATCAGCTTCATGTCGGAAACATGCACTAGATCAAACATTTTAGCACCGGACATATTTTCTGCCACCACAAGGGGACCGGCGACCTTAATGATCTTTCCAATCTTTGCCATCAATTACTCCTGTTCCTTTTTATTGCTCTTTTCCTCGTCTTTTTTTTCCGCCATCACGTCTGCTCCAACAGCCTTGATGATAGCTGTCCTGAGCTGGTTGACAGCATAATTATTCCTTTTGCCAAGACCTGGTATCACGACTATTGAAGGTACTATCTGGTTCGAATAATATTTGATCATAGTATCGAGTCTGGCAGCTACTGTCTCTGTCATAAATATGATCCCATATCCTTCTGATACAAGCTGCTTAAGCCTTGCTCCTGCAGCATCCGTAGAAGTGGAATCTGGTACTGCAAAAACATCTGCCCCGATAGCTTTAAAGATGAGCATTATGTCACTTTCGCCAAATGCGGCAATTTTTACATCCGTCGCTGTCTTATTGATTTCCATACTCAGTCGATCTTGCGTTTTATATTTGATCTTTCGGCATTATATAGAATACCCGTAAATAGTATATTTAAATGGGTAAGTTCTATTTTCTTTTTTAGAAAGAAGTGGAATATCTTCTCCAGATTCGAGATGCTGTATTTAAAATTATCAAAATAATCAAGGAAATACAGGTCCCTGTTTCTTTCAAAAGAAGAAAAACTACTGTCTAATGCCAGGCTCTGGGCTCCTCTTATCACAATATTTGCATAATCTGTCCTCTCAAGTTCCCTAACCGTATAATCCATGGTCTCTGATTTAAAACCTTTCAGGATATCCATGCTTATATTTCCGCCATTATGCAGTATGTCGTCAAAGCCTTTTTTTTCTCCCATTTGTTTCCATCTATAAATATTTTCTATATTTATAAGGTCTATCCTCTGGCTCATATATTCTGATACCATCTTCCTATTAAGACCCGCTGCTACTGCTGCCATAGTCTCCGAATAGAACTTTTCGAATCCAAGCTCCACTTTCCTATAATCTTTTTCTCCCGGTTTTTCCAGGACATCTTTCAAATATGAAATAAGCTTGCCTGTAAGCGTATCCGCATCTTTATCGTCACCGGAGCCATACATCGCGGTCAACTGGCTCCAGTCATATATCACCGGTATAAAGAGACCGCTCAGGTCTTCCCTGAGGACTACTGATTTAAGTATTACTTTCATATTGTGGAGGATCTCCTCAAAAAAAAGTATATGTGAAAGCATCTTGTGCTCATCTCTTAATCTCTCTTCAAGATAGTCAAGCATGATCCCATAACTACCGGTCATTACCTTTTCAAAACTGGACCCGGAGCTTATTTCTGGCACAGACGGCGAATAGACTGTCTCACCCAGGACCTTTAAGAAGCTGTCCATATCTTCAGACTCCAGCATCCTCTCAAACCTGGCCCTTTCTACAAACTCATATTCCCTTGCCTTCAGCTCTGCACAGGTAAAAAGATAATAGCTGTCATCTTCTATTTCATACCGGTCATAATCCATTTATTTCTCCTTGTCAAAAAGGTATGCAGCTATTTCCATTTTCAGGTCCTCAATATCCATGTCCAGGTATTTTTCAGGTGTCAGGTCATATTCTGCTTTTCCGCCAAATACTTTGAGGCCATCTTGAAGCTCTTCTTCTTTGCCTGCTGGTTTGAGACCTGATACAGATCCAATGAGCTCACTGTCCAGGATTTTCTCATTTGAACCTATGCTATATGTCCCTTCCTTTATACCAAGTGCAGCTATGCTCTTTGCAAGAAATTTCTCCCACTGACTCCTGTCAAGACCTGAGAGCTTCTTCTTCGATTTGGAAATAATGCTGTCTACAAGCTTTATTTTTTCAAGA
>JALHTA010000436.1 GCA_022865545.1 Actinomycetota bacterium
CATTTATATTTTTTATGAATTTTGCAGGATTGCCTGTAAAAACAGTATCCGGAGGAACATCCTTAACTACTACAGCTCCTGCTCCGATCAAAGAATTCCTCCCTATTCTTACTCCGGGCAGTATTGTAGAGTTTGCCCCGATCTTTACCATGTCTTCAAGCACCACCCCGCCTTTGCACTTCTTATAATGAGGACATTTCATCGGATGGGGATCGTCCGTTAACACCACATTAGGTCCTATAAATACATTCTTGCCAATATCCGCCATTTCCAGAAAACATCCTGAGTGAATTCTTGTACCGTCTCCAATAACATTATCAAATTCTATGGTTGAAGAAGATCCTATGCTCACATTATTACCAATTTTATTGTTTTCTCTTATTGAAACATTTTGGCCTGTGGAAAAATAGTCTCCGATTACATTACCGGAATAGATAGTGGTAAATGATCTAATAGTCGAATTCTTTCCGATTACCAGCTCTAATTCTCCATTCTTTCTATTAAGAGGTGCCTTTCCAAGGATAACATAGGGGCCAATATCAGAGTTAATTCCAATTAAAACATTTTCATATATAATGATCCTGTCAGTATTATTTCCAATCATCTATAACAATAACCTCTCCATCTCTTTCGGAAGACCTTTCAGCAGCTTCTACGGCTTTTACCACTCTCAGACCACAATACCCATCAGTTTTAGGTTCAAAGTCATTATCAACACTATCAATAAAATGTTTTATTGCCAGTTTTAATGGTTCAGTCGTTTCCAGAAAGGGCGAAACTATATTACCCGTCCTATAAGTCAATTGATATTCACCAAAATTTTCAGGATCTCTTACCAGATCTACACCTTTATCAAATATCTTTATTTTTTCGTCACTATGCGTATCATTATAAATTAACATTTTCTTTTTACCCACTATTATAGTTTCCCTAACTTTATTTGGTGAAAGCCAGCTTACATTAATATTGGCAATTATTCCTGATTTGAACCTGATATTTATGAATGCTACGTCTTTTAAGCTTTCCTTTACAAATGAATTACTAAAAGCAGATATCTTGTATGGATTTTCGTTCAGTAGTTTAAATAATATAGAAAAATCATGCGGGGCCAGATCCCATATAACACTGATATCTTTCTGATGTATACCCAGATTGATCCTGCTCATAGAAATGAAATATAAATCCCCTAAAACTCCTTTACCTATTAATTCTCCTATTTTTTCTACAGCCGGGCTGAATTCAAAGGTATGTCCTACCATTAATTTCACTGAATTTTTTTTAGCTATACCTATTAGCTCCTTTGCTTCCCCGGAACTTGTTGTCATCGGTTTTTCAATATAGACATTTTTACCATTTTCCATGGCTTTTTTAGCCAGTTTGTAATGAGTTATTGGTGGTGTTGAGATAAAAACATACTTTATATCGCTATTATTTAAAATATAATCAAAATTATCTTCCAGTTTTGTAAATTGAAATCTTTTATTGATCATCTCCAATCTTGATCTGTCAAGGTCACAACAGTAAACATCCTTGAATTCATCTATTTCTATTACATTCCTTAAGATATTAGGTCCCCAGTATCCCAATCCTACAACTGCTGCCGAAAACTTTTTCACTAGTAACCTCCAATTCCAAAAATCAGTACTTTTACCGTATCAAAGCCTATCTTTAAATCAAGACTGAAGGAACAGCCGGAATAATAATAATACTCTAATATAGACATTTCTTCAAAATTCACCCGCGAACGGCCATATGCCTGCCACAACCCGGTTATCCCGGGTTTTATATTAAACCTGTATTTCTTCCAATCCCTGAAATAGCCTACTTCATATTCCATGCACGGCCTCGGCCCCACTACGCTCATGTCCTTTTTTAGGACATTAACAAATTGCGGCAATTCATCCAGACTGAATTTTCGTAAAAACCTGCCTAAATTAGTTACCCTTGTATTAATGTTATTTACCTTAATCTTTCCACTTTCTTTACCATTATAGAAAGACTCTATACTTTCCCTGTGTGTTTTTATATTTTCTTCAGTATCACGATGCATGGACCTGAACTTTATAAAATTAAACTTCTTTCTGTTCAGGCCGATCCTTTCATTAATAAATAAAGCCGGCCCCTTTGAAGTCAATTTTATTAATATTAATATTAAAAAAAGTATGGGCAATATAATTATTAAAAAAAGTATTGAAAAGATATAATCAAAAACAATTTTAAAGTATTTCCTGTAATAGAACCTGCTAAAATTAAAATCTATGAATCTATTATCAGTTCCGTAAATATCAAAAAGATCGATTTCCGATAATATCTTTAATCCATTTTCACTCACATGGACGAATAAATTGTTAGCTCTTAGATAGTCGACTGTTTTAAATAGTTTACTGACCGGCAAGCTGCTTTCGACTATGAATACATGGCTAAAATTGTACTTAATCGATAAATCAAGAATATGGTCAATATTTCCCAGAACATTGATATTACGGTATTTTTTTCTAAAAGATTTATTTAAATCTATAAAGCCGATTATATTCAGACCACTGTTTTCCCTGATAGCTTTTCTTTTATTATAAAAAAGTATCGACCCTTCATTTATACCCAATACTGCGGCATTTCTATTGAATCTATCGATCTTGTTAAAATTCCTGAAGATTAAATCAAATATTAATACCCTGATTATAACAAAACTTATTAAGAAAACTGGAACATAGAATTTAAATATATTTATAAATATTACTTTATCACCATAAGGAGTTATAAAGATGAATAAGACCAATACTCCAAAAATTATTATATTTATCAGGATATTATTTATTAAATATTTTTTTACTAAATTGAGACTTTTATATTTATAAAAATCAAAATATATGTAAAGAGTTATAGTAATAAAATAAAATACAATAATATACCAATAATTCTCACCCAGGGAATACCTGTAATTATTTAAAATAATAGACATATAAAAAGAGAAAAAAATTAGCAGAGTATCCAGAATAAATAAAACTATCTTATAATTATGGTTAGTACTGTTTCTTCTATGCATAATTTCTCTAGCCTTTATTTCCTTTACCTCTTATTGTAATAAAATCTCTTAATCAATCTAGAAACCTCATGATCACAACTTTATAAAGTATCCCTGCCGATTTATCATAGAATTTTCCAATATATTTTTAAATAAAGCAATAAATATCTTAAAAAGGCAAAATTCTATTTTGATAAAATAATAAAAATTAAAAAAATCCGGTTCATTTAAGAATATTAAAAGA
>JALHTA010000437.1 GCA_022865545.1 Actinomycetota bacterium
ACTACTTCTAAAATAAGTTTGTCAATTTGTTCTTTATTAATTCTGAATCCAAATAACTTCATATATTTAGAAGTCTTTATTATTTTACTAATCTTAGGGAAGTTGGTCACTTTACTTAGTGCACAAGCTGGCTGGGGAGAGAGGATTCGAACCACTAATGATATATACAATAACCAGTATTAGTTAATTTCTTTTATACAAATAAGACCTCATGTACGGTATGGGGTCCTATTATTTTAAAAAGGCTAATATATTCTAGGTATACTTTCCCGTTAATTGGTAAAGAGCCAGAGCCAAAAGTCAGAACCTATTATGGTGCACCACTGTTTACTGAATTGGAACCAAATATTAAGGGATTTAAAAGATATTTCCACTTTGGCTGGGCACTGTGGACGATGTTAAAACCAGGATTATTGAGTTAAATGGAGATATTTTTATACCAGAATTGAGTTAATAAGTTTAATTATATTTCTCTCACCATACTATTTACTAATAAAATAAATATATCATCTTTTTAATGGTATAATTTTAAAATTCATTATTTTATTAATAATTAAATATTTAAGAGAAATATTACTTTTACTAATATATACCATAATCTTCTTTTAGCTTCCTTATTTTATTATAGGAATTGATTATTTCTTCTTCAGTAATTTTTCCTTCTTTGACTGCTTTTTTGATTGTCTCAACTACCCTTTGAGCAATGTCATCTTCATATTCCTGATTATTATTTGAGTATATCAATAGATTACAACCAGCGTTTATTGCTTTGATGATAGATTCTTCAAATCCAAAATAGTTTGTAATTGCTTCCATTTGCATATCATCTGAAACAATTACACCAACATAATTTAATCTGCTCTTTAATATGTCTTTTAAAAAAATAGAGGATAATGTAGCAGGATTATCAGGATCGATATTCGTATTTATGACATGTGCAGTCATAATCATATCGGTCTTATTATCTTCAATTAATTTTTTATATGGGAAAAGTTCTATTTTCTCATTATAGGTGTCTGTTATGTCGGTTAATCCTATGTGGCTGTCTTCTGTAGAGCTTCCATGCCCGGGGAAATGCTTAATTGTTGTAATAATATTGTATTTATGCATAGCATCCATAAAAAAACCTGCATGCTCATATACTCTTACCGGATCATCTGAAAATGATCTCTCAAGACCTCCAATTATAGGGTTATCTTTATTTATATTTACATCAACCACCGGTGCAAAATTCAGGTTAAATCCCAGATCATCAAGTTCTATTCCTAGAAGTGATGCTTTTAAAAAAGTATTTTGAGGATCACTCTCCCCCATTACCTGAGGGCTTTCAATCTTTATAAAACCATATTCTGCTTTTAACCGGTTTACATACCCTCCTTCTGCATCAACTGCTATGAATAAATCACTTCGTGTTAGCTTCTTTAAATCTTTGATTAATTTCTTTGTTTGCCAGGGATTTTCAATATTCCGGGGAAAACTTTTAGAAGGTACATCAAAATCAAATAGTATGACACCTCCTATATAGTATTCATTAATATCCTCTACTATTTTGGAAGAGCTGTTGATCTCTGTCCCCTTAAAACCCAGAATAATCATTTCTCCAATCATTTGATACAGTGCAGGACTTTTCTGTATTTGTGCAGTGGAAGGTTCTTCAATCAGAGTTTCTGCTTGTCCGATTTCTTCTGACGTTCTTTCTTTACATGATGAGAACATGAAACTGAAGGAAATAAATGTACATACCACTAAACAGAGTAAAGGTATCAGGTATTTAAATAATTTTATTTTAAAAAATTTCACTTTAAAAATAGTATAATTTATATTTTTATAGAAAAAATATTTCTCTTATACAGTATTATTTTATATAAAATAATAACATCTTTGGAAACATTAAAATATTCATATTCCCAAAGACCAAGACATCTATGCAGCTTTAAAATCTTTGATTGATCATTAAAATGGATATAATATTTATTTATGGTTGGGATGTGTTTTTAAAGCAATCAGAAAAAAATAAGCTAAAAACTATATTTAAAATATGTAGAAATCAATTTAATAAATGATGTTTAGTCAAGTCTGGCTGGCCCGGGTTGCGAAATTTCGAACCAGATTTTATAGGAACTGATCAATTTAAAGAATATGTTAAGTTATTCTCTTACTGCAACAGTAAAAGAATTTTACAAATCAAGCTATCGATTCAATAACTCTAAATTAGAGAGGTAAGCAATTTAAAGAAAATCAGCAATATATTTTTTTCTATATTTTGGTTTCTACCTGGTCCTCTTTTTTAATCTCTTCTACTTTTTCCTTTTTTACACCTTTGCTTTTATCCAGAAACCCTAAAATCATGCTTACAATTCCTAACCCTATTAGAACTATAGATAACCACAAACCCATGGTCATGGCGGGAAAAAGTGTAAGAATCCCAACTACAGCTATAATTACTCCAACAATAATTAATATAACCTTACTCATAAGACCTCCCTTCATCTTAATAATCTATTACTTACAAACTCATAAAACCTATTACTAGATACC
>JALHTA010000438.1 GCA_022865545.1 Actinomycetota bacterium
ACGGTAGCCGGCCAGAAGATAATGGTAGAAAAACTCTTTCCACTGGCAATAAAAGTAAAGGGACTTAAAGTGCCTGCAATAAATATATTGAAACAGGAAATGCTTGCCAGGGGAGGAGATGTAGTCACTTCGAGGGATACTCTTCTTGAAACTAAGGGAACTACGGATGCAATAATCGAAGGTCAGAAAAAAAGTTTTGAAAGCTTGATCCCAAATCTGCGGATGCAGCCATTTGGATTAAAGGATCTTGCTGATGAATTGGAGGTCTTTCTTAAGGATTATAAAAATAGCCTTAATAAGAAAAGTTTTAGCATAGGAAAGAAAAAGTTTGACCTGATATCGGATACATTAGTAATGGGAATAATAAATGTTACCCCTGATTCATTTTTTGATGGGGGAAAATATAATCATAAGGATCAGGCAGTAAAACGGATAAGTGAGATGATAGCAGATGGTGCAGATATCATAGATATTGGAGGGTTGTCTTCAAGACCGGGATCAAAACCCATTAGCCTGGAAGAGGAGCTTAAAAGGACCATACCGGTTGTGAAATCCGTAAGTAATAATTTTGATACACTGATATCCATTGATACCTACAGGTCAGAAATTGCCTTAGAAGCTATTTCAGCCGGGGCTCATTTGGTAAACGATATTAGTGCCTTTAATATGGATAAGAATATGGCCGGTATGATTGCAGACAAAGGAGTATCAGTAACACTTATGCATATGCAGGGGAAACCGGAAGATATGCAGAAAAACCCGCAATACGAAAATGTTATTGATGAGATATATGAATACCTTGATGGTAAAGCAAGTGATGCTATAAATGCCGGGATATCCCCGGATAAGATAATACTGGATCCTGGTATAGGATTTGGAAAGACCCTGGATCATAATCTAAGTATTTTAAATAAGATCAGTGAATTCAGTTCTATGGTTTATCCAATAATGATAGGAGCTTCCCGGAAATCATTTATTGGCGCGGTCCTTGACCTTCCCGCAGAAGACAGACTCGAGGGAAGCCTTGCTGCAGCAGTATGGTCAGTAATTAATAGGGCAAGTATTTTAAGGGTCCATGATGTGGCTGAAACTGTGAGGTCAGTAAAAATCGCCCGTAGCATAATGTCCGGATTTTAACTAATTTATATATTTTTATTTTCATTGAATAATAAAGTCAGCTATGTTCAAAATATTTGTAAAAAATCTAAAACTATACGGCTATCACGGGGTAAGAGAGCATGAGAAGAAGGACGGCCAGTACTTTCTGTTTAATATCGAGATCCTCATAGAGGACTCTGATTATTCCAATAGGGATAAACTGGAGAATACCTTAAGCTATTCAGATGTAATAAGGGAAGTTAAAAAAATAAATAAAAAAAATATGTATGACCTTCTTGAGACCTTCAGCCAGGTACTTGCAAACAGGATAATGGAGATGTCTGGTCTTGTAAGAAAGGCAGTCATAAGGATTGAAAAACCATCTCCTCCGATCGATGAGAAGCTTGATGCTGTCGGTGTAGAATATATTCTTATTAGAGATGATTATAAGTCTCGTGGTATAAAGGAGTTTAAAGAAAAAAGCATCAGTAATCCCGGGCAAGACAATACTTTAGATTTCAACCATACCAATGTAGAGGAACTGGATACTGGCAATATAAAAAAGGTCTATCTTTCCCTTGGTTCAAATATGGGAGACAGAGAGGCAAATTTTAAAAAAGCCTTAAGACTTCTGGAGAGCAAACCAAATATAGCTATTGAGAGCATTTCCTCTCTTTATGAGACCGAACCCATGTTTGTAGAGGACCAGAAAAGCTTTTATAATATTGCAGTTGAAATAAATATCAGCAGTAAAATAGGACCCTTTGAACTCCTCGGCTTAATAAAGGGTATTGAATATTACATGGGGAGGAAGAAGGGAACAGTTAGAAACGGACCCAGACCTATTGATATAGATATACTCTACTTCGGAGATGAGAAAATTGAATCGGATATCCTTCAGATACCTCATCCTGGGATTTCCAGGAGGAGATTTGTATTGCTTCCATTAAGTGAGATCGCACCAGATACCAGAATAGAAGGCATGAATATAAAGGCTTATATAAAAGAAAAAGATCTATCCGGGAAAGTCGAACTTGTCTCTTCCTTTAATAATTAAATACTTGTTTTAATACTGCACAATGGATATACAGGATTATCATGGAATTATATTTGGCTTTATTAATTATTTTTTATTGATTTAGTATTGAATAAATAAGTTATAAGAAAATATAAATATCTATGGCTAAATACCAAAGTCACCGCTCCAGAGCATCTCTAAAAACATCTTCCAGGGAATTATTTTTATACTGTCCACTTCCCTGGGATATCTTTCCTGACTTATAACTATAAGATTTTTTATCTCTCCGTCTTCTTTTAATGCTCTTAGACTTTTCAGGTGAATATCGTGGACCAGTTTCCCCGATTTTATTTCCAGTGCTATCTGTTTTTCCCCAAGTATGAAGTCAACCTCATATCCTGTACTGGTTCTCCAGTATGTTATATCAAGTTCTGGATTTTTATAATACTTATATACCCGGAGCTCCATTAGAATAAAATGTTCAAAAGCTTTCCCGAATTCAGGTGTTCCCTGTTTTGGCTGTCTTCTTGAAAGATAATTGGATATGCCGACATCAAATAGATAAAACTTATCAGCCATCACAAGACGTCTTGTTTTTGAACTCTTCCATGAAGGAATCCTAAAACCAAGCATGGTGCTTTCCAAAATATCAAAATATGATCTGACAATTTTACCGCTGACGCCGGTCTCTCTGGCAACATTATTGTAATTTACCAGTTCCCCGGAAGTCAGTGCAGCTACTCTTAAAAAATCATTGAATTGGGGTATTTTTTGAATCTGAGCTTCCTGAGCTATCTCTTCCTTTAGATAATCTGCTATATAGGACCTGATAAGATCAGTTGGTCTATCAGATAAAAAATGTGGCGGCAGCATCCCTGAGACCAATACTGATTCCAGGTCTATAGCTCCGACTTCCATACAGGAGAAAGGCAGTAGAGTATACCTCAGCGCTCTTCCAGCCAGAAGATTTGCATGTCCTCTGCGCAGCTTTCTTGCGCTGGAAACAGTAAGTAAAAAGGTAATATTTTTATTTTCGATCATCCAGTGAACCTCATCTAAAAGTGCCGGAATTTTTTGTATCTCATCAATGACAATCAATTTCTTAGTATCCATAAATCTTTCCCTGAGCAATGATGGTCTTGAAGCATATTCTGCAAAAACATCTGTCTGAAGCATATCTAAAAGTATAATTTTATCAGGATCGAAATTATGCATGATCCAGGAGCTTTTTCCTGTTTGTCTGGCACCCCAGAGAAAAGAAGAATAGTTTGTATCAATGTTTAAAAGTCTTCTGATATATTTACTCATGAGGTAATTATATCTAGATAATATTACCAAGTAAAGAAAAATTTTTAAAAATATACCATACAAGATATACACTTATAACTTGACTCCTTTTTAAATTAGTGTTACTAATTACTATATAAGTAACACGATTTAAGGAAATAGACATGCACATACCAGATGGATTTGTAGACCTGAAAACTGCAGTCGCTACCGGTGTGCTTTCCGCAGGAGGACTGGCCGGGGCAATATATGGAGTAAAGAAATACTTTAAAGCACGGGTCATTGCTTTGATGGGGGTGATGAGCGCACTTATTTTTGCACTGCAGATGATTAATTTCACTATACCGGGAGGAACATCAGGACACCTTCTTGGGGGAGCGCTGGCTGCCATAATCCTTGGACCTCATGCAGGAGCCATAGTGATCTCAGTGGTACTTATTGTCCAGGCTCTTGTCTTTATGGACGGGGGCATAGCAGCACTTGGTTCCAATATATTTAATATGGCCATAATCGGAGTATACGGATCATTTCTCATCTACTGGCTGCTATGCAAGATATCCAGGTCAAGATGGATGTTCCTGTTTGCAGTAGGATAGCCTCCTGGTTTTCAGTAGTAGCAGCATCATTTTTTGCTGCACTTGAACTCGGTATTTCAGGCACCTATGCTATTGCAATAACAATGAAAGCAATGCTGGGGGTCCATGCAGTTATCGGACTGGGAGAAGCCGCTATAACTATTGCAGTTATTACCTTTATAAGCAGAGTCAGGCCGGAGCTAATACTTACAAGAGACGGGGGTTTAAAATGAAAATAAAAAGAAATATCCTGTTTACTGTAATAGGAATACTCATCATACTTATCATTGCCATGGCTCTATCGCTTGCAGCCTCATCTTTCCCTGACGGCCTTGAAAAAGTCGCTGAGGATTATGGTTTTATAGACAGGGCAGTGGAAGTGCTTCCCGAAGGGTTCTTCCTGATACCGGATTATGCCTTTGGTAGCGTTGAAAACGAGTACTGGCAGACATCTCTTGCCGGACTATTCGGGGTCTTGATAATTTTAACAATATTTGCCGTAGTTTACCTGATATACAAGGTGACAGGTTATAAAAATGCCAATAGAAGCGAGGATAGATAATAAGGAATGCAGAATAATGGGTAATTTTAACCTTTCAGTAAGAGACAAACTTATAATCGTCTTTATAAATATAATCTTTATTGTAAGTATAGCAAAAGGCAGGTATGCCGTAATGGCTCTTTTTGGTTTCCTGGCACTATTTGTAATGATACTTTTTAAACCGGATTACCGTAGGATGCCGAGAAGAATTTTTACTGTTTTTCTATATCCTCTTTTTGTTTCTATTTTTATTCCTTTTATAAATCCCGGCAATATCCTGGCTGAGTTGGATCTAAGATTATTGACCATTACCATAACCGATAATGGTCTCACTACTTTTATTACAGTACTTATAAAATCTTTTCTTTCTATCCTTCTTGTTGCTTCCCTTATGCTTTCAACTGATGAAAAAGAATTATTTTACGGACTAAGAAAGATAAAGGTGCCCGGAATAATGGTATCTATTATGTTTTTGATGTACCGTTATATCTTTCTTATAAGGGAAGAATCCAGGGCAGGCCAGATGGCTATAAACGCCCGTATATTCAAAAGATCACACTATGCAGTTAACCGTAAACTCGCCTACCTGATGGGAAATCTCTTCATCAAGTCTTTTGACCGTGCGGAGAATATCTATAAATCAATGGAGAGCAGGGGATTTACTGGAGAGTTTCATATTACCGGAAGGACTCCAAAGAGCTCAAACTTAAGCATTGCATTTCTTCTTACATTTATTATAATTCCAGCAACCATAAAAATAGTGGAACTGGCAAGAATTGTCTAGAAGATTACTTTTTATCATTTAATGGAAAATACATCAGCTATAAAAATAGAGGATCTCTCTTATAAATATCTTTCCAGCAGCCGACTGGACCAGGATAGTTCTACCTTTAAAGAAGTATTGGATAAGATAAGCTTCAAGATTTCGGAGGGGGAAAAAGTATCCATAATTGGTCCCAATGGAGCAGGAAAATCAACACTACTTTTAAATATTGCAGGCCTTGCGGATGAAAAATACCGTGAGGGAGAAATATATGTTTTTGGCAAGAAGCTGGACAGGAAAAGTATTTATGATATACGGGAAAATATTGGATTTGTCTTCCAGGACCCTAATGACCAGCTATTTTCTACCAGGGTATTTGATGATGTCGCTTTCGGCCTGGTAAATTTTTTAAATAAAAAAGATCATTCAAAAGCCAAAGACAGGGATTATATAGAGGAGATAGTGAGGATTAGTCTTAAAAAAGTAAATATGAGCGGAGCAGAGGAGACAATTCCGCATTTCTTAAGCTTCGGAGAAAAAAAGCTGGTGTCGCTAGCCACCGTTCTTTCATATAGTCCCCGCATACTGATCCTTGATGAGCCTGCAAGCAATCTGGATCCAGGCAATAGGAATAACTTCATCGATCTTATTAAAAATATGGAAAAGACCATTATCATTGCCACCCATGACCTTGATATGGCTTATGATTTTTCAGACCGCTGCATAATCATAAATGATAAACATATCATTTATGACGGGAGCTCAAGTGAGGCCCTGACTGATAGTAAATTCCTAAGGCAAAACAATCTTGATCTGCCTTTAAGATTTAAAGGTCCAAAAAAGTAGCAATAAGGATGCTTTAAGAGATTATGCTATTACAAGCTATTATTATAGTGATCAGTTATTTAATAGAAAATTCCACAGTTTCAGAAAGATCACCATTTAAGTAAATTTCAATATTATATTTTCCACTGGGAAGTCCTTGATCATGGGATAAATAGAACTCAATATTATTAAATTCTCCGTCCATTGGAGGATTGGTATTAGCAGTATATGCGATTTCGCCAGTTTCCAGGTAATTCCATTGTGCGGTGATCTGGTCTTTTGTCGTAAAATTATGGACATTAAAAGCCAGGTGAATTATTTTTATACCTGTATCAAATGTATCTGTTATTTCTAAGGGTTTCGAATTGGCGTCTACATCCCCGCAGGTTACGGCATCTGATGTCGATATGGTCTTTATCTCGGGTGTAGTTGTTTCTTCGCCAGCATCGATTTCTTCGACAGTTTCTGTTACGGTCTCTATTGCTGTTTCTGTAACAGTATCTGCATTTATGGTGGTTGTTTGATTCCCGCAACCCACAATAGTAAAAGAGGCCACTATTACAATTAATAAAATAATTACAGGATAATGATTGATTGCCTTTTTCATTTTATGATCTTTCTACTTTTAGTTTTATAATCAGACTCTTTGGAAATACTAAATATAATATAAAAAAATAGTGGTACAATCAAGAATTATAATTAGAAAAGCTCTGAAATTCTTCGGCATAATAGTAAAATTGGGAAGTACGGAAGCTATTAGTAATTTGACTCACATCTTTATTTAACATACTATAAATATTAGTAAGTTTTGATCGAAGACAATTATCAGTATTTGTAAAAAATAAGAAAAAAGGGGGGGATAAAAATGGCTATAGAAGGTAAGAAAGGAACAGGTTCCAGTAAATCTGAACGCCAGACACAAATTGATGCAATGAATAAAAGAAATGCAGCAAAAATTGCTAAAATACGTGTAGCTGCTGCTGCAAAAAAACGTATTACAACTGCAGCCAGGAAAATACGGGGAGGATCTATTATCCCAGGGGCAGCTGGTACCATTAGGCCAAAGGCTAAAGGTGCCGGTTCTTTAATAGGATTATTATCAGGACAAAAAAAAGGGTCCAAATTTATTGCAGAGTATACCGTTAAAAAGGGAGACACCCTTAGTGCTATTGCTAAAAAATATTATGGTTCTGCGACTAAACCTTTATGGGAAGTGATCCAGAAAGCCAATAATATTAAAGATGCTAATCTCATTTATCCTGGACAGGTTTTCAAGATTCCAGAACTACCGCCAGGATTTAAAAAATAATTAATATTTTTAAATTCTATAATTCTAAGAATTAATTTAGATAACTTTTCTATTCACTGTCCTTAAGAAGAAATATCTTAAGGACAGTGAAATGAGTTTAAGAAATATTCCAGATCAGGACTGACCCAGATGTCTGACCTCAGCAAAATCAATACTTACAAGAATCCAGTTAAGATCCTGCAAGACTTGATCCGGTTTAATACATCCAATCCACCAGGTAATGAAGAAGGATGCATCGGCTACATAAATGATATGCTAAACGGTTCGGGATTTGAAACAAAGATACTGTCCAAAGCATCAAAACGTCCAAACATTATATCCCGCCTAAATGGTCTTAAAAAAGCACCTCCACTATTATTATACGGGCATGTTGATGTAGTTACTGTAAAAAACCAGAAATGGAAGTACCCACCTTTTGATGGAGTAATAGAGGATGGTTGCGTCTGGGGGCGTGGTGCTTTGGACATGAAGAGTGGAATTGCAATGATGCTGGCAGCCTTGATCCGTATGAAAGAGGAAGGTCCTAAACCACCTGGTGATGTAGTTCTTGCAATAGTGAGTGATGAAGAGCAGGGCGGAAGTTATGGTTCAAAATATCTTACTGAAGAACATGGCTATCTGTTTAAAGGAATAAAATATGCAATTAGTGAATTAGGGGGTTTTACTTTCTATTTAGGTGGTAAACGCTTTTACCCTATAATGATTGCTGAGAAAAGAAGTTGCCATATAAGAATCACAGTAAAAGGATTAAGTGGGCACGGATCTATGCCTTCAAACGGTGGAGCCTCAGCAAAACTGGGGATCCTCTTAAATAGATTGACTACAAACAATCTACCGGTGCATATAGGCCCTATTGCCGGAATGCAAATAAAAGCCATGGCTTCAGTTTTACCATTTCCTAAAAATTTGACCATAAGCTTGCTTCTCAATCCATTATTTACTAATAAGATACTTAAATTATTGGGCAGAAAAGGGAAGATCCTGGATCCTATTCTTCATAATACTGTAAATATAACAAGCATACATGGAGGAGAGCAGTCCTATGGACTTCCAGGAAGGATTGATATTGGATTAGCTGCTACTTTACTTCCTGGATTTGGCCCTGATGATATTCTGGCAGAATTAAAAAAAATAATCGGTGAAGAATTTGAACTTGAAGTCAATATGTCCGAATATTTATCACCAAAACTTGATATGGGGCTTTTTGAGACCCTAAAGGAAATAATAGATACATCTGATCCTTTAGGAAATGCAATACCCATGCTGCTACCTTCTCCTACTGACGGACGATTTTTTTCAAAGCTGGGTATCCAGACTTACGGTTTTCTTCCCATGTCTTTACCGGAAAGATTTGATTTCACACGGATAATCCACAGCTCAAATGAACGCATACCACTGGAAGCTATTAAATTCGGTACTGACAGTATTTATAGATTACTGCAGCGCTTTATATAAAAGTATATTTATTTATTTTTTAAAAATTCACCCAGGAGACTTATCCCTATATTTCCAACATCATCAATTACCTGTCCATCCTGATTTGAGTCAAGAAGACCGGATAGGAAGCTTGAGGATTGTGGCGCCTGTTTCTGGATCTTTTTTTGTTCCTTGCCCAGATACTTTGATACTCCTGTGGAATCAAGTTTTTTCTTTTGTAAAACATTTCCCACAACACCCATGATAACAGGAGCAAGCATTATTAGAAGATTACCGATAGCTTTCTTGTCGATACCCGTGCTCTTACTGAGACCTTTTTGTACCGTACTTTGGCGGTCTCCAAGTGCATGTTTTAATATACCAGTCCCTGGACCTTCCTGGTAATTGTTAATATATTTTGGAAGATCATTCATTATGCTTCCATCATGATCATTTTTAAGTGCTCCGGTTAAAGAACTGGCACCCTGTTTCTTGGAAGCATTGTTTGCAAGTGCACCGGTAAGTAGGGCAACTACTGCAGGAATCGCACTTTGAATCACATTTGAAGGAACACCGGTTTGTTTACTGATACTTCCCATCATGTCTCCGCCAAGCTGTCCCATTATTGAGTCAAGCATAGAAGCCATTTTATCACCTCTCTTTAAGTTTATATTTAGTATAACCATGCTTTCTGGTCTATAATAAAATTATAACAAATTTCTAATATAATAATTTATAAAATTGCAATTTAGTTTAAAAAATTATATAGATTGGTAAAAGTAAGATCATCTGAGAGCATAAAAGGATTGAATAAGTATCTAAAAGCACTGTTAATAATCTGGGAACTGCCCCAGATATTCCTTGCTGGTATAATCATAATTTTTCTAAGAAGGAAAATAATCGGACGTGAGCACTATAAAAATGCTAGCATAATTTACATAAAAAAATTCCCTGCCGGTATCTCACTAGGCAGGTTTATTATCTTAAATGATAAATATTCAGGAAATGAATTATCTATAAAACATGAGTATGGCCACACTGTTCAATCAATGCGTCTTGGATGGCTTTATCTTTTTGTAATCGGCCTTCCTTCGATAATAAGGGTATTAGTGTGGAGAATAAGGAGACTAAAGAGTCTTGATTATTATAAGGGTTATCCGGAGAATTGGGCAAATAAGCTCGGGTTTAGTAAAGAGGAGTATTTAAAGGTCCTGGATAAGTTAAAATAATACGTTTTTGAATCTTAAAGTAGTAGAATATATTTAATGTATTTTAGCGGGATTATAAATTATTAATTCAACCAAAGATCAAGGAGGGTATAAATGACAGTTGCAAAAGTCTCAGAGATCAAAGCATCTTCACCAAAAAGCTTTGACGATGCCATACAAGAGGGGATAGTGCGCGCGAATAAGACCCTAAAAAATGTAAAATCTGCCTGGGTAAAGGAATTTGAAGTTATACTGGGTGATAATGGACAAATCACAGAATACCGGGTTTTAATGAAAATCACTTTTATACTTGAAAACTAAACTGATAAAAACTAGAACAAAAATTAATAATATTCTTCAGATAATATCTTTTGGCTTGCTTGTATTACTTATCTTAATATCTGTATCTTGTAAGATAGAGGATCCACTTGATAATAATATCAAGGATGACGGGAGTGTAACTACAGGGCAGGAAGAAATACAGGAAGAAATCCCCGCAGGATCAACCGAAGAGACCAGTGAAGAAGATGCCGGACAGGAATCTATTCTGGATGAGGAGGATATCCTGGCGGGTTTTATTGAATTATCCGGACAAGGCCAAAAACCAAATGAACTTATCCAATATATTAATGATAATATTGAAAAGGTAGGCCAAGAGACTGCAGAAATAATGCTAGAAATTTTTGAGAAAAGCCAAAGATCATATAAA
>JALHTA010000439.1 GCA_022865545.1 Actinomycetota bacterium
AAACGGAGATTTTTCTTTGGTAAGCGTAAAGACTCTTGCGCCGGTTCTCAAAAAATATCTAAAAAAAATCGGAGAGATTACTCGTCGCATTAAAGTAGAGGCTCCCGTCGAGATTGGCCAGACAATAGCTTCAAATTTATTTGGAGAGGATATAGATTTAATAGCTACCCGGAAAGTTAATATAATAAATAAGTAAATTAAAATAAAAAATTCATTTGGATTTGATACGGAGGAAAATACTTATGAGATTACATGAATATGAGGCAGAAGAAATATTTTCTAAATATGGCATTAACATTCCGCTAGGAGGATTAGCCAAAACACCTCAAGGAGCAAAAAAAAATAGCTCAGAATATTGGTATACCAGTAGTACTTAAATCACAAGTTTTAGTAGGAGGAAGAGGAAAAGCTGGAGGAGTAAAGATCGTAGATAATTTGGATGAAGTAGATATAGTAGCTGATAAAATGCTAAAAAATGAGATAAAAGGATATAAACCCGAAGGATTATTAATCTTAAAAAAAGTAGTTATTTAGAAAGGAGCAAAGACATGACAATACACCCCAAAGGTATTATACCTCCAATGATAACCCCATTAGACAAGGAGGAAAATGTAGATAAAAAAGCAATTGGCAGGGTAGTGAATCATCTGATAAAGGGAGGGGTTCATGGATTATTTCCCTTGGGAAGCACCGGAGAATGGTATGGCCTTGATTTTAATCAGAAAAGAGAAATCCTCGAGACAGTCATAGAAGAAAACAATAAAAGACTTCCGGTTTATGCTGGCACAGGAGCCGTTACAACCAAAGAAACCATACGTCTTAACAGATTAGCGACTGAGATAGGAGTAGATGCTCTTTCGGTCATTACTCCGGTTTTTATCACCCCTAACGATCAAGAATTATTTAACCATTATGAGGCAGTAGCCTCTCATACAAATTTACCTATACTCTTATACAATAACCCCGGTCGTACAGGGATTAATCTTAGTGTTGACCTGGTGGTTAAACTTAGTAAAATTGATAATATTGTAGGTATTAAAGATAGCAGTGGTGATATGACTCAGGGAGCTGAATACATCCGTAGAACTGATGATAATTTTGCTGTTTTGGCTGGAAGAGATACTTTAATCTATGGATTTTTATCTTATGGAGGTAAAGGAGCTATTGCAGCTACAGCGAATATTGCTCCTCAAATTGTAGTAAAGATATACGAAGAATATCAAAAAGGTAATTACCAGGAAGCCTTAAAGGCCCAATTTCAGTTAGCACCATTACGTATGGCTTTTAATTTGGGAAGTTTCCCTGTGGTTATAAAGGAAGGTTTAAATCTATTAGGACTTGAAGTAGGTACCACCTTTAAGCCAGTAGAACCTTTAACCGATGAAGCCAGGGTAAAACTCAAAGAAGTACTTAAAAATATGCAGCTTTTATAGAAAACAGAATGAAAAAAAGCGCTTATTTTATTAACACTTCGAGAGGACCAATTGCTGATGAAGAAGCTTTAATTGATACCTTAAAAGAAAATAGAATAGCTGGAGCAGGAATTGATGTTTTTGTTGAGGAACCTCCACTGAAAGATAATCCTTTATTTAAATTAGATAATGTTGTCATTACTCCACATTCAGCTGGAAATACTAAAGACGCTATGGTAAAAATGGCTATGGTTGTAGAAGACATTATTCGAGTTTTAGAAGGCAAAAAGCCAATGTATCCAGCCAATAGTCCAAAAAATGCTGATAAGAAAGCTGCAAATGAATGAAAAATTTTGAGAGCATCAAAAAATATTGACACAGACATTATTTCAAAATTTAAAAATTGTTTGACTACTAAGAGCTTTTAATATATTATTAGAAAAATAAAAGTGACCCTTTTAAATTGGTTCAGAGAGACTAGTAAGGGGAAAAAGAGAAAATTATATCCTCTTATTAGTCATTAATAAGAGGATTTTTTTATTATATAAATAAATACATTTTCCTTTAACATCAGTCCAGCGA
>JALHTA010000440.1 GCA_022865545.1 Actinomycetota bacterium
AAACTAAGACACACTATACTGGAAGGTATTATGGGAGAAGCTAAAAACTTTCATGGTATGGCAAGAGCAAAATTCAGAGGATTAAATAAAGTTGAAATGCAGTTTCTTCTAACTGCAGCAGCTCTTAATTTAAAGAAAATGGTAAAGATAATGGATAGAAAGGTAGCAGAATCATCTATTTCCAAGATAATTTGTGGTCTCATTAAACTCATAAAGAATATTTTGGGTAGTTTTGGAAAAGAACTTGCGATTCAGGTGTCTTAGGCAACAGGCCCGTTGTTGGTGAAGAGCCAGAGCCGAAGAGCCTGTATTAACTGGTAGCGCATAGGGGACTTGAACCCCTGTTTCAGCCTTGAGAGGGCTGTGTCCTAGGCCACTAGACGAATGCGCCACAAATAAGAATTTTATCCATTATAGGGGTATTTGTAAATACCTTAAAATATGACTTATGACTACCTGATAAATATTGCTTTTATGCTAAGGCTAGCTATCTATTTAACAGTGACCTTGATATCCATACCCCTTAATTTTTCCAGGAATTCTGTGTCTGCATCACTATCAGTGATAAGCTCATCGATCTCACTTACGGGAGCAACGAAATTAACTGATATGTGGCCCAGTTTGGAATGATCACATAAGGTGATCACCCTTTTTGCACAGCTTATTATCTTCTTCTTTGTCCCTGCCTCGATGTGGTCCGTAGCGGTGATCCCTCTCTCAAAGTCTATTCCGGTTATTCCTATAAATGCCTTATCGACATTAATATTGTCAAAAGTATGGTCTGCTATTGGTCCCACCAGGGAATGTGTCTCGGTTTTTAGTATTCCGCCGCTAAGTATTATATTAAAACTCGGATGTGTCTTGGCGATCAGGGTTGCGATATCGCAACTATTGGTGATAACTGTAAGATTTTTTATGTTCGAAATATTTAAAGCCGTCTGGAATCCAGTAGTCCCAGCCTCAAGAAGTATGACATCTCCATCCTCTATAAGTTTGGATGCTGCAAGTGCTATCTTTTTCTTCTCTTTGATAAATTTTTCCTTCTGGGTATTAAATTTCATTTCGGCACCGACAGGTATTATAGCCATAGCACCGCCATATGTCCTTCTCACCAGGGATTTCTTTGCAAGTCTATTGAGGTCTCTTCTTATCGTGGTCTCTGATACATCAAGTGTCTTGGCTATATCTATGGCACTAATACTGCCGGTCTTTTTAACCTGGTTCAGTATATATTCTCTTCTCTCTTCCCCTAGCAAAATATCCTCCCAAAAAGGTAAAACAATATTTTAAAAACAAAGCTAAACTCTTTTTAGATCACCTTAAGAAATTGAAATATTTTCATCACTGAACAATAATTTTATCCTAATTACTGGAATTTTTATATAATTTTAAAAATTTATATAATATAATAAATTGGCTGAAAACCTTAATTGAAAAGTATATATATAAATGGCAATAAAAGAATCAAGTGATAAAAAACTGGATAATGCCGGAGATATTATTGAGGCACTTTCCAAAATAGGAGAAGCTATAACCTCTGATCTCTATCTTGAGGATGTCTTAAAACTTATAGTCGCAGTTACAGCAGAAGTTATGGATTCAAAGATATGTTCACTTATGCTCCTTGACCCCAAGACAAAAGAGCTTGCTATTAAAGCTACCCAGAGTATAAGCCGCGAATATATTGATAAGGATCCCCTGAAACTGGGAGAAGGTATTGCTGGGAGGGTAGCAGTAAAAAATAAACCTGAGGTTATTTATAATATTTCTGAAGACAAAGATTATAGATATCCTGATATTGCTAAAAAGGAAGGTCTTGTATCCCTCTTATGCGTACCTCTTCATGTTAAAGGAAAAGTAGTCGGAACACTCACTACATATACCCCAAGGCCCCATCATTTCAGTGAGTATGAGACCCATATCCTGCAGGCGGTAGCTGATCAGGCCGCAATCGTTATTGAAAACTACCGGCTGGTGGTTGAGACAAAGGTCATCAAGGAGGAACTTGAAAGCAGGAAAGCAGTGGAGAGGGCCAAAGGAATACTTATGAATGAGCATGATCTAACTGAAGATGAGGCTTTTAAAAGAATCCAGAAATTTGCTATGAATAACCGTAAATCGATGAGGGAAATAGCAGATGCAATTGTTCTTTCAAATGAGATGAAACAGGACCAGGCATAGGATCATAGAAACAAAAGACTACTACTTGTGATCCATAAAATATTCCTCTTAATAATTGCACTGCAATAACTGCTATAAAATCTGCTTAGAAAGCATCCTATTTCATGATATAATCACCTGATTTTATAATTCATAGGGGAATTATTTTAAGGCACTATAAGATAATAATAAATATGTTAGGGGGAATGAAATGCCATTAGTACCAATGAAGCAGATCCTGGACGAAGCGGTAAAAGGCGGATACGGAGTAGGAGCATTCAATGTAAACAATATGGAGCAGATACATGGGATCATGAAGGCTGCATCAGAGACCAGGTCCCCGGTCATCCTTCAGGCATCCAGGGGAGCACTTGCTTATACAAATATGTACTATATTAAATATATGGTGCTGGCTGCAGTAGAGGATAATCCTGGTATACCCATCTCGCTTCATCTCGACCATGGTAATAGTTTTGAAACATGTAAACAGGCTATCGAGCTCGGTTTTACTTCCGTAATGATAGACGGTTCATTAAAGGAAGACTCCAAGACACCTACGAATTTTGAGGAGAATGTCCAAATAACAAAGAAAGTAGTAGGGTATGCACATAAATTTGGAGTAAGTGTTGAAGGTGAGCTTGGTACCCTTGGAGGAATAGAGGACGGAGTAGGTTCCGGCAAGGTAATGCTCACTGATCCTGATGAGGCCATCAAGTTTATTGAACTTACAGGTGTTGATGCTCTAGCACTGGCAATAGGTACGAGCCATGGTGCTTATAAATTCAAGGCAGAACCCACGCTTGTTATGGATATTATAACTTCGATAGAGGAACGTATTCCTGGAATGCCGCTTGTGATGCATGGGTCTTCTTCGGTACCGGCTGAACTTATTGAGATAATAAATAAATATGGCGGAAAACTGGAAAAGACTATGGGGGTACCCATGAAGAGTATCCAGGAAGCAATAGGAAGAGGAATCAGGAAGGTAAATGTAGATACTGACGGGCGTCTTGCCATAACCGGTGCGATAAGAAAGTATATGCATGAAAATCCAGCCGCATTTGATCCAAGATCATATTTTGGGGAAGCAAGGGAAGCGGTCTACCAGACAGTCAAAGGTAAGATGGAAGATTTCGGGACCAATGGACATGCTGGAGATTATGAACCTCTTACACTTGAGGATATGAAAAAGTTTTACGAGAGCAAATAATAACATTTTATGGTATTTTATTATTATATTTGTTTGACAAAATAAAATACTATTTATATAATAATCACACAAAATTACATAGAAGTCTGCTTATATAAAGATGTGTGAGTGGAGTGAAGGTAAAGAAGCCTTCTTAAGACATTGATTGTTTTAAGGAGGTTTTTTGTTTTTACAGGTAATTTTAATATATAATATTTTTAAGGATACATGCGTATCATGGAATTAAAAAATGAAAATTTATTAAGGATGAGGGCTTCCAAAAGAGAGAGATCCAGGTCCACACAGGAATATTTTTCCCGTTATAAGATCCCGTCCGGATGTGCTATTTTTGGAATAATGGATGAGTCCGGAAACACTTTCAGCGGTAGTCAGGTAATAGACGGTATAGCACTTATGCATGACAGGTCAAATGGTCTGGGAGGAGGATTTGCAGCATATGGTATCTATCCTCAGTACAAAAATGACTGGGCTTTTCATATCCTTTATGATGATGCAACAGCTAAGATAGAGACAGAGGAACAACTAAATAAAAAATTTAAAGTGCTTTTTAGTGAAGAAATACCTACAAGGAAGACAAAAGGTGTAGAGGATCCTCCAATAATCTATAGGTATTTTCTAAAATCAACAGGTGATGCTGTAGGAGAGGGTAGTGGCGGAAATAATTATGATGAGGCCAGATTCAAACTTCTTGAAGAAGACTATATAGTAGATTTTGTCATGAGTGTAAATGTCAGGGTAACCGGGGCATATATCATATCCAGCGGTAAAAATATGGGCATTTTTAAAGGTGTGGGTTTTCCTGAGGATATCGGAAACTTTTTCAGGCTGGAAGAATACAAGGGACATATCTGGACCTCACATGGAAGATTTCCTACCAATAGCGTTGGATGGTGGGGAGGAGCACATCCTTTTGGACTTCTGGACTGGTCAGTTGTGCATAATGGAGAGATCTCGTCATATGGGGCAAATAAGAGGTTTATCTCCGGATTTGGATATGAATGCACCCTTTCTACTGATACAGAAGTGATCGCTTATCTATTTGACCTGATTGCCAGGAAGCAAAAGGTAGATCTTGAGCTTATACATCTTATCCTTGCTTCACCATTATGGGATGAGATAGAAAGGATGCCGCAAGATATAGGTGATATGGTAAAGACTTTGAGAATACTTTATGGCAGTGCCCTGATCAATGGACCATTCAGTATCATTGTCGGTAGCAATGATTTTATGTATGCACTTAATGACCGGATAAAATTAAGACCTATGGTGGCTGCAAGGAAGGATGACTATATATATGTTTCCAGCGAGGAAGCGCCGATCAAACTTGTATGTCCTGATCCGGATACTGTATGGAGACCCAGCGGCGGTGAACCCGTGATCGGGAGACTTAAAAAATCCTTAAATATAAAGGTGAAATAATAAGATGGCTTTAAAATTAACAGAAGCAGAATTTGGAATAGAGCGGGACGCAGAAAAGTGTATTTCCTGCCAGGTATGCGTGAGGCAATGCTCCAATGATGTCCACGATTTTGACAGCGATGATGATACGGTAATAAGTGATAGCCAGAATTGCGTGGGGTGCCACCGCTGTGAGAGCATGTGTCCGACCGGGGCACTGAAGGTCAAGGAGCGGGAAGCACAGTTTAAGACAAATGCAAATTGGTCCCCGGAGCATCTGAAGAATCTATACAAACAGGCAGATTCCGGAGGTGTGATGCTGACTGCTATGGGTTCAGACAAACCCTACCCTATATACTGGGATCATATACTGTTTAATGCTTCGCAGGTGACAAATCCTTCTATAGACCCTTTAAGGGAACCCATGGAGATAAAGACTTTCATCGGAAAGAAATCTAATAAACTGGAGTTTGAAGAAGTAGATGGTGAAGTAAATAAAAGCGAGGCAAATAATATTTCTGGCGGAACCGGCAAGCGGAGCAAGATCAGGCTGAAGTCAAAAGTGTCTCCGCAGCTGGAGCTTTCTACTCCTATAATATTTTCTGCCATGTCTTATGGATCAATAAGTTTTAATGCATGCAGGTCCCTGGCAGCAGCTTCTTCGGAATTCGGGACATATTATAATACCGGGGAGGGAGGACTTCACCAGGATCTATATAAGTATGCAAAAAATACGATAGTGCAGGTAGCTTCAGGAAGATTTGGCGTAGATATTGATTATCTTAATAAGGGAGCCGCTATTGAGATAAAGATAGGACAGGGTGCAAAACCGGGTATCGGAGGTCATCTTCCCGGGGAAAAAGTCACAAAGGATATATCAAATACCAGGATGATACCTGAAGGAACTGATGCGATATCACCGGCCCCTCATCATGATATATATTCTATCGAGGACCTGTCTCAGTTGATCCATGCTCTAAAGGAAGCTACTGAATGGACAAAACCTGTAGGGGTAAAAGTATCTGCTGTCCACAATATTGCACCTATTGCAAGCGGTATAGTAAGAGCCGGGGCTGATTTTATATCGATAGATGGTCTAAGAGGCGGTACTGGAGCCACCCCGCAAGTGATAAGGGATAATGTAGGAATACCTATCGAGCTTGCAGCCGCTTCAGTTGATGAAAGGCTGAGGGAGGAAGGAATAAGGCATCAGGCCTCATTACTTGTCGCAGGAAGCATAAGGTCAAGCTCGGATGTAATAAAAGCCATAGCTCTTGGAGCAGATGCTGTCTATATAGGTACAGCTGCGCTGGTTGCTATGGGATGCCATCTCTGCCAAAAATGTTATACAGGAAAATGTAACTGGGGAATAGCAACACAGGATCCATATCTTACAAAGAGGCTGAATCCGGAGATAGGCACCAGGAGACTCCTTAATCTGCTGAGAGCATGGTCGCTAGAAGTAAAGGAGATGCTGGGAGGGGCCCGGGATCAATGCCATTGAAAGCCTCAGGGGCAATAGGGAACATCTTAGAGGCATAAGTCTAAGTGACAGGGAGCTGGATATTTTGGGAATAAAACATGCAGGGGAGCCGTGGTGACGGGATCATGAAAAAAATATTTATTCAGGAAGAATACTGCCTGGGCTGCAGGCTTTGCGAGATCTACTGCCAGGTAAAGCATTCAAAAAGTAAAAAGATCATTAAGGCATTTAAAAAGGAACTAGTAGATGTGCTTCCAAGAGTGCTTGTGGAAGAGATAGGCTATAACTCTTTTGCAATACAGTGCAGACATTGTGTGGACGCACCATGCGAGGCAGCCTGTATCTCAGGTGCAATGGTCAAGAATAAAAAGACCGGAGTTGTAATATGCAATGAGGAAAAATGTGTGGGTTGCTGGAGCTGTATAATGGTCTGTCCTTATGGAGTCATCAAGAGAGATCTTTCAGCTAAGAAGATCGCTTCCAAGTGTGATCTGTGTGAGGATGAAGATATTCCGGTATGTGTAAAGAATTGCCCCAATGAGGCGTTAAAATTTAAAGAAATCGATGGAAAAGAGCTGGTGGATAATAAAAGTGAAAATAAATAAGGATAATAAGGTAAGTAATAAGAAAATCGAAGGTATGGTAGATTATTTAATAATAGGAAATTCTGCTTCGGGACTGGCTGCGGCTGAAAGTATCAGGGATACTGATAAGAAGGGGAGGCTCGTCGTGCTTACCGAAGAGGAATATACAAACTATTCAAAACCGCTTATAACATATTATCTTGCAGGAAAAGTCAGTCTGGGAAGTATTTATTTTAAGCCTGAAAGCTTTTATAAGGATAATAATATTGAGCTCCTTACCAGCACAAAGATTAAAAGCATTGACACTGAAAAGCTGGAAGCCGTCACTGGAAGCGGTGATAGGATCAAGTATAAAAAACTCCTTATAGCAAGCGGAGGAAGACCAATCGTGCCCAGGATCAAAATAAGCGGCAGATCCGGTAAAACTATCCTGCCTTTTAATTCTATAGATAGCTCAAATTATAGTGAAGTAGGGGGGATATTTACACTTACCACACTTGAGGACTCCATTAGGATCAAGAATTATATTGAGAAGAATGAGATTAAAAACATAACGATCCTTGGCGGCGGCCTGATAGGCCTTAAATCAGCTGAAGCATTTCTTGAGATCGGACTCAAAATAAATATCGTAGAACTTGCAGACAGGATACTGGCGGCTACTTTTGACAGCCAGGCATCCGGGATCATCGAAAATGCAATTGAATCCACGGGAAGCAGGATATACAAAAACAATACAATAGACGAGATATTTACCGGTTCCGGGAGGATATGCGGATACCGCTTGAGGGATGGCCGGGAGAATGATTGTGATCTTCTTGTAATAGCAATCGGTGTAAACCCTGATCTTGGATTCATAAAAGAAGGTATGATCGAGACCAGCAGGGGAATAAAGGTCGACAGGAAGATGCAGACCTCTGTAGATAATGTATATGCATCAGGTGATATTATAGAGGGATTTGACATACTTCTTGAAGAAAACAGAAATATAGCCATCTGGCCCCTGGCGGTAAGGCAGGGAAATATTGCCGGAAGCAATATGGCAGGAAATCCAGTAGATTATGAGGGTGGATTTTTTATGAACTCAGTAGAAATACTTGGCATACCTTCAGTATCGATGGGTGTCACAAATCTTAATATGCAGGATGATAATAATATAGAAATAAAGAAAGATTTTAGGCCAAATCAGAACCTGTACAAAAAAATTGTAATAAAAGATAACAAGATAATAGGTGTTATCATGGTAGGAAATATTGAGCGTGCTGGAATTTATTCGGGTCTTATAAAAAATAAAATAGACCTTTCGGGCGTAAAGGAAAATATCTTCAGGGAAGATTTCGGGATAATACACCTGCCAGCTGAATATAAAAAGCATCTTGTT
>JALHTA010000441.1 GCA_022865545.1 Actinomycetota bacterium
ATGGTCACTATTCCTTCACTGATTATCTTCTTATTATTCCAAAAATGGTTCTTGCGTTCGGTAGCATCCAGTGGCATCAAAGGATAACAGAGCATAGTATTTACTGCGGCCACATAGGAGAAACAAAGAAAGTATCGAGTATATAGTATCGAGTATCGAGTTAAGAAAGCGAAGAAAAGATAAGAAAAAATATTATTCTTCTTTTTATCTAACTACCCCATTAAAGTTTACATTAAAGAAATATATAATGAATACACATCTATTAATAATAATTTCTAAAATTTTCTTTATATTTATATTTTAAGTCTTAAAATATATGGGATAATCTGTTAGAATAATAGATATCATACAACAAAATCTATAAGAAGTTGATAAATCAGCTTAGGACTTGAGATGAACGGAGTATTAAAATGTATTATTCACCAGCGAATAGTTATATGTGGGATTTCTGGTTAGTGAAAAAAAGGGACCTTTATCACATTTATTATTTGCAGGCACCAAGAAGCATACAAAATCCGGATGTCAGACATTCGGTTGCTTCTGTAGGTCATGCAGTTTCAAAGGATCTTGAAATATGGAAGGAAGATAGAACTGTACTTAAGGCAGGTCCGGAAGGAAGTTGGGATGATACTTCAATCTGGACGGGGTCAGTAATCGAAAAAAACGACAAATATTATATGTTTTATACCTCACGCTCTAAAACAGATGCAGGAAAAATTCAGAGGATTGGAGTTGCAATGTCAGAGGACCTGTATGTTTGGGAAAAATACGAAAATAATCCGGTAATGGAGGCAGACCCAAACTGGTATGAAAAGGCTGATATGTCAGAGAAAGGGGTAGAGCATTGGAGGGATCCATTTATAATCTATAATAGGGTAGATAAATTCTATTATGCGTTTATATGTGCAAGAGTTAATTACGGGGATTATAATGGAAGGGGCTGCATCGGGAGAGCAAAATCAAAAGATTTGCTGAGCTGGGAGGTAATAAGCCCTGCAACAGATGCCGGTAATTTTTACGAAATGGAGGTACCCGACCTTCACTTTAAAAACGGAATATGGTATTTGTTATTTGCTACAAGTTCCGCTGCATATTCTGAGAAACATAAAAAAGAGATATTTCCTCTTACACCACAGACTGGAACATTGTATTATCAATCAAAAACGCTTCTTGGTAAATTTAATCCGGTGGACAACAAAGAAGTTTTACTTGATACGGAGACACAAACCTATACTGCAAGGGTTATTAAAGATATGTATGGGGATAATGTAGTTCTTGCATGGAAAATAAAAGCAGTGGGATTTGATGGTTTTGCTGGATGCCTGGACAGACCAAGAAGGTTAAAATATATGCTGAATGGGACATTAAAGCTTTGATAGCCGTAATATTCATTAAGTGAGGTTATAAATGATAGAAAAAATAATCAAGTATAAGCATATTATTTGGGATTGGAATGGAACATTAATTAATAATGTATGGCTAGCAGTAGAAATAATGAACAAGATTTTAAAAAAACGTAACTTGCCCAGGATTGATTTAAAAAAATATAGGGAAATATTTGATTTTCCAGTAACCAAGTATTACTTAAAACTGGGATTTGATTTTTCTAAGAAATCATTTGAGAAGCTTACTGTTGAGTTATAGACACATTAAAAGAAATAAATTGAGTTAAAGTGAAAAAATGGGGTCGATTTTCTGTTGCCCCTTTTTATTTTTATAATAAATACCTTAAGAAGAGATAGGCTGAAGATAGAATAATAGATAATAGCATTATCGGAAGGCCGATTCTAAAAAAATCTTTGAAGGTTATTATTCTGCCCTGTCTTTTTAAGATATTTACTCCTACTAAATTAGCAGCTGCCGCTATAAAAGTTCCATTTCCTCCCAGGCAGGCACCCAAGGATAAGGCCCACCAGACCGGGTTAAGGTTAAAT
>JALHTA010000442.1 GCA_022865545.1 Actinomycetota bacterium
ATTACTGTTACTACTGTTACTACTACAACCTGTATTATACACACGTTTATTATCAGTTATGTTAATGAACAGCTTATACAACAGTATTAAGAACAGTATAATTTCTGCAAACATTATTATACTTATGTATTGTGGACATATAAGGAGATTATAATTGAAATTTTATAATATTTTTAGTAAATAATAATATAGGATATTAAAAATACAAAATATGGGTATAGATGAAAAGGAATCTACAGCTATCTGCGAATTAAAAACCAATAAAAAAAATATTATAGAAACAGTAATAATAAAAACATCTCTTGAGGTACCAGTCATGGAACTTGCAAGAGAGTTGTCAAAACTAAATGCCTTCAGAAAAGTCTTGATATAATCGTATTGGATAGACTTGCTTTTAAGAACTTAAAACACAATACTCCCAGGATGATATCAATTAAAATATATTTGATTTATAGATGAATATTAATTATGCTAATTTTAGGTAAATTATTATTTCAGAGTAAGGATATCAAATGACTATCGAAAAAAAGCACGAATCTGGAACTAAAAAGGGTGATGTAATTCTGTATGCATTAAGTACATGCCAGTGGTGTAGAAAAACAAAGGACCTTCTTAGTGAATTGGGTATTGATTATTATTATATAGATGTGGATCTGGTAATCGGTGATGATCAAAAAGAGCTTACAGAGGAAATTAAGAAATTTAATCCTGCATGCAGTTTCCCCACAATGGTGATAAATGAAAGGGATACTATTGTTGGTTTTGATGAGGACAAAATTAGGGAGAAATTTGAATAATGGAAGAGAGCCAAATAAATAATAATGATATTGACAAACTTTTTAATAAACTTAGCAAAGATGCCGAATTATCAGGTTACAACCTTAATCCAGATACTTCTTTTACCAAAAGTCTAGTCAGGGGACTTCTGGTAAATGAGAAAAGGTATGGATATGAGGCATGTCCCTGCAGGCTAGCTTCAGGGAATAAACAGGAGGACCTCGATATTATTTGTCCTTGTGACTACAGGGATCCTGATCTGGGTCAGTACGGAGCATGCTATTGCGCCCTTTATGTTGATGAGAGTATAAAATCCGGAAGTAAAAAGGTAATGCCGATACCTGACCGCAGGTTTATTAGAGATGAAGAAAAAATTGATAATAAAAACAAGATCGGAAATACTGATTTAAAATATCCTGTCTGGAGATGCAAAGTATGCGGTTATTTATGTGCAAGGGAGAATCCTCCGGCAGTTTGTCCTGTGTGCAAAGCAAAAAAAGAAAGATTTGAGATATTTATAGGCAGGTAAAGATTAAATGAGATTTATAGATCTTAGAAGCGATACCGTTACAGAACCAACACCAGCAATGTTAAAATCAATGGTGGATGCTGTGGTTGGTGATGATGTATATGGTGATGATCCTACAGTAAACAAACTTCAAAAAGTGGCATCAAAATTACTGGGGAAGGAAGATGCCCTATTTGTCCCATCGGGTACTTTTGGGAACCAGCTTGCAATTCTTACACATACTTCAAGAGGTGATGAAGTTGTGATCCCTGAGGATAATCATATAGTCCTTTATGAGGTGGGAGCTCCTCAAGTTATTTCTGGTGTTGGCCTCAGATTACTCAATTCAGATAATGGGAAAATCGATTTAAAGGAACTTGAGAAAAAATTCAGGTCTGATGATATTCATTTTCCCAGGACAGGACTGATATGTACCGAAAACGCACATTCAAATGGTAAGGTAGTCCCTGCTTCTAATATGAAAGATGTCTATTCCTTTTCTAGAAAAATGGGGGTACCCCTGCATCTTGATGGAGCCAGGATATTTAATGCTGCCGCATATCTTGGAATAGATGCGATCTCAATTACAAAATACTGTGACTCAGTGATGGTATGCCTTTCCAAGGGCCTTTGCTCCCCAATAGGATCTATCCTTGC
>JALHTA010000443.1 GCA_022865545.1 Actinomycetota bacterium
AACCTTACCGGAAGCTGGGAAGAGATATGGCGGTCTCTTGAATCGATCGAATTCTTCGACCTTGATCAGGTCATATCGTATGTCTTACTATTAGAGAATGCAACTACTGCTGCAAAGGTTGGTTTTTTTCTTGAGCAGCATAAAAAAACCTTAATGGTTGAAGACACTTATTTGTATTCTCTGCTCAAGTTACGACCCAGACAGCCCCACTATTTGATACGCGGCAAGCGCAAAGGCTGCAAATGGATCAAAGACTGGAACCTTATGGTTCCAGTCGAAATCCTCAATAAATCCTGGGGGGACGTGCTGTGAAGTTGTCAATATCAGAAATTTTACCAATTGCGGAAGCCACTGGATTTAAAGTAGAGATGATTGAGAAGGTGCTTCACCTGCTGAATCTTCTGAATGTTTTAAACTCACATCCGTTTCTAAAGAAGAAATGGGCCTTGAAGGGCGGCACAGCATTGAACCTGTTTTTACTAGATTTTCCAAGGCTATCTGTGGATATAGATCTTAATTACATTGGGGCATTGAGTCGCGAAGAAATGCTAGAAGACCAACCCAGGATCTATCAGGCAGTCCAGGCTGTATTTTCCCGAGAAGGATTCATTACTAAGAGGGTACCGGATGATCACGCAGGTGGGAAATGGCGTTTGGGCTATCAGAGTATCACTGGGCAAACAGGTAATCTCGAGATTGATATAAATTTCATGTATAGACAGCCGCTCTGGAATATTTTATTTACTGATTCTCGTCCGCTCGGGGAATTCCAGGCAAAGAGCATTCCCGTTCTTGATCTTCACGAACTTGTAGCTGGAAAGCTTGCTGCTCTTCTAGCGCGAAGACAGGCTAGGGATCTGTTTGACTGTCATCAGATTCTCAATATGAACAATCTTGAACATGACCTGCTTCGGATAGCTTTCGTCGTTTATGGTGGAATGAATCGAAAGGACTGGCGAACCGTCTCGATAGAAGACATAAATTTCGATGCAGATGAACTGACCAGGCAATTAATTCCAACTCTTCATATCAACTCATTACAAAAACATATCTCACCTGCTGAATATGGGACACAACTTATAGATAACTGTAAGAAAGCTATGTCCATAGTGTTACCTTTAACGGATTCTGAAAGGGGGTTTTTGGATCTACTGCTCGATAAAGGGGAAATCGATTCGACTATTTTGACATCCGATGAAACCCTGATAAGACATATTCAAAGTCAACCGCTTCTCGAATGGAAAGCACTCAATGTACGGCAGTACAAGGGGATATCCTAAACAATACTTCCATGCCCCCCTATTCTGCTATAAATCTACTATGGATTTCCTGAGCAGTCTTAAACAAGATAGTCTCTTGTTTTGTTGAATGATGAGCACGAAGAATGTTCATAAGATATATCTTGGGGAAGTTAGTTTAGATGAACACCTTCAAGATTTAGCAATCTCTTTTTAAGATTGAGCCCTGCAGAAAAACCGCCCAGGCTCCCATCACTTTTTATGATCCTGTGGCATGGTACCAGGAGTAAGACAGGATTTTTACCCATGGCATTACCAATGGCCCGGTAAGCCCGGGGTCTTCCGCAATGCTCAGCTATTTCTCTATAGCTGGATGTCTTTCCAAATGGGACTTTGGAGGCTGTCTTCCATACTTTTTTCTCAAATTCAGAACCTGTTAAAAAAATCGGTTCCAGCCCAATATTCTTCAAACTGCCATCCACATAACCTGATATTTTCCTTTCAAGAATGGGAAGCTTTTTCTCATTTACAGGTACTTTATTAAGGCTCTTTCTGCTGGTACTTATCTTTTTAATATAGTCTTTCAGTGAACCCAGACTGGTGCTTATGGATACTATTCTCTGGCCCTCTTCACTATCTACCCACAAATAATACAAGATTCCTATTTTTGTACTAAAGCTGGATCTATATAAAATCATTAAACCGCTCCGGTATTATGCATAATCAAAATATATTAATATTATCAGGGCGATCTACTAAATATCATACTTATATATAATGGTAATATGACTGGATGTCAGCGGTTATTAAGTCTGATAAAATTCTCGATTGAACGATCATATGTCCGTTCTGCCTTGCTGTCAAAATAACATGCAGGAAGCTCCCCAGCATTTTTATGATATGGTATGCACTCGCAGCATACACCTTTCCGGGAACACGGCTCATATGAACAATTACAATTTATTAGATTCCTCTCCTTATTACATTCCACAAAAATCCTCCCCTATATTAATACTCAATACCTTTTTTAGCTTTTATACCTTTGCTGTAGGCGTGTTTTATTTCCCTTATTTCTGAAACAGTATCAGCAATATCAATAAGCTTATCCGGTGCTCCTCTTCCGGTGAGCACAAGATCAAGTCCTACTGGTCTTTTTTTTATAATATCTAATACTACATTAACATCGACAAGACCATATGAAATAATATTATTTATCTCATCAAGGATTACCATATCATATTTACCGCTGTTTATTTTCTCTTTTGCATACAGAAGTGTACCCTCTGCATTTTTTATATCTTTTTCTGTTATCTGGAGTTTTCCATCTTCAACTTTTATAAAACCTTTCCCCAGCTGCTCCATCTCAATTTCAGGCGTGAGCCTTTTCATTATTTTCGATTCTCCAGTTTTCCATGCACCTTTTATAAACTGGAGTATAAGTACTTTCTGTCCGTGACCCGCGGCACGGAGTGCAAGTCCAAGTGCTGCTGTAGTCTTACCCTTGCCCCCGCCTGTATTTATGATCACCAGTCCTTCTTTATTATCTTTTTTATATTCCGTTTCTTTATCTTTCATCTAATGGTTCACCTATAGCCTTATTATTTTATTTCAAACATATAATATCAATTATTGTTTTACTATTGTGCTTTGCCTCCTAAATATCATACACCGCTTTTAAGTATCTTATAGAACAGGTCCATATCCATATTATCCCTAAAAAGGTCTGCAAGCCTGTCATACTGAGCCTGTTTAAAATCATTATAGGACTTTATGGCATTGTTTCCGGATCCTGATCTAATATTATTAAATGCTTTCAGGGTATCTATAATGCCTCTCCTGAATATATAATTATCAAATACGCCATGTATATAAGTACCGATCACCATCTTTTTATTTTCACTATCAAGTTTTAAGAGACCGTCCTCAAGCATAGTCTCTTCATTTCCGCGCCTGCTTATATTAAACAAAGGTATAAGGCCATCGCCTGATCCTATAACTTTCGAAACACCCATGTGGATCTCATATCCCTTCATCTTTTTATTCCGGCTGCCTCCTTCATCCGGTCCTCCAAAACCACTGGAATAGAAGTCAAATTTATCCCTGCTCCTGTCTTCTAGCTCAAACGATACCTGATATGTGTTCTTTTCTTTTAAGTAATCAGTTTCAATATCAATCAGTCCCATGCCTTCAAGACTTTCCGTATCTTTGGATTCACTTTTAAAACGATCTGTTATCCTGTCCCCAAGCATCTGGTAACCGCCGCATATACCGGCTATAGATACACCTTTAGCATATTGTTTTTTGATCTCTTCCTCAAGTCCCGATCCCCTCATATAAATAAGGTCGCTTATCGTGCTCTTTGATCCAGGAATTATTATCATGTGAGGATCGAGTTCTGCCAGATCAGCGGCATTCCTCAAATATACCAGGTTAACTTCCTCCTCATGTTCCAGAGCATTAAAATCTGTAAAATTTGAAATATGAGGAAGATATATGACCCCGATCACTATCTTTCCATCTGCTTTACTGCTTTTCGATCTACTCAGGGAGGCTGCTTTATACTGCTGTTTTTCAAGATTTACAGAATCCTCTTCTTCGATATATATATCCCTGAAATATGGTATGGTCCCGAGTACAGGTATATCCAGTTTTTGCGCTATATAATCATTACCCGGCTGGAGCAGGTCCACATCTCCCCTGAACTTATTTACCAAAAGACCCTTTATATATTTCTGAAAATGAGCAGGAAGAAGTTTTACCGTCCCGTAGAAGCTTGCAAATACTCCTCCCCTGTCAACATCCCCCACAAGGATCACAGGGGATTCTGCTATTACAGCTGTCCTCATATTGACTATATCATTTTTTAAAAGATTGATCTCTGCGGGACTTCCCGCACCCTCGATCACTACATAATCAAATTTCTTCCTGATATCATCCAGAAGCTCCTTTATCTTGTCCAGGTAAAACTTCTTATTATTATCATATTCTGAGGCACTCATATTCTTGAGGACTTTTCCCATAAAAATTATCTGGGCCTGTGTATCTGCCACAGGTTTTATAAGGATAGGATTCATAAAGACTTCAGGTTCCAGGCCGCATGCTTCTGCCTGTACGACCTGTGCCCTGCCCATCTCTCCACCCGATGCTGTTACGAAAGAATTTAGGGCCATATTCTGTGACTTAAAGGGACATACACTATAGCCATCCTGCTTGAGTATCCGGCATATGGCAGCTACTGCTACACTTTTTCCTACATGAGAGGAAGTGCCCTGTATCATAAGTGATTTTGAATCTTTTGCCATTTTGTCTCCTGAAAATACCTGCGCATTCTATTGGTTTCAATTTAAATTATTTACTATGCAGATAGTCCACTATTTTAACGCTCTCATTCCAGATTTTAAAAACCCTGGGATTTCCGCTTTTGTTCCTAAAAAAGACCAACCTTAACATTTTTTCTAAACTTCCATACATTGCAGAAGCTTACTTTTCTCTTTTACAGGTACCGCTCCTCCCGACAATATTTTTTCATACAATATCTTTGCTTTTCCACCCGTATGATCTCTTTTACTAATATCAACTCCATCCATTACAATGACTTTTTTATTAAGCCTAAGTGCTTCCTTTACAGATACCAGATTTGAAAAATTTCCATTCCCAAATTCTAACTCCGGGAGTATTACAAGGTCTGATTCTTTTATAAATTCAATATTCCTATTTTGTGAAATCAGGGAAATGGGAGAAAAAGGTGCTTCTATTACATAAGGTATATCAAGCATCTGGCATGTATCCATATCTGTATCAAATGTATTGACTACCCCGCATGACAGCTGGTAGCCATGATGATAAAGAAGATTTAGTACCGGGGAAGCAGCTCCTCCACCCCCGATAATATGGACCCTTATTAATTTTTTTTCTTTTTCAGGTCCTGATTGTTTAAATGCATAGCCCGGATCAAATACGGGGCTCACATATATTTTCTGTGTTACTGGATTCTTGCCAACGAATATATCACTGTGAAATACACTTTTTAGATTTTGGCGGTTTATGATCTTCTCGGGTTCATCAAAACCGAAAATACTTCCATCTTTTAAAAGCATTATCATAGAACTGTTCTGGATAGCCAGATTGATATCATGGAAAACCCCGACAATCGTCTTGCCTTCCTCCCGGTTCAGTCTGGAAAAAAGGTTCATGAGCTCTATCTGGAAGTTTATATCAAGATGAGAAGTCGGTTCATCAAGTAAGAGTATTGGGGTTTCCTGAGCCAGTGCCTGTGCTATCACCACTCTTTGCTTCTCCCCACCAGATAATTGGGTAAATCTTCTACTTGCAAATTGGGTGATACTTGTCTTTTCCATTACTTCCCTGACTACTCTATAATCCTCAGGTCTTTCCCCTCCAAATCTTGAAATATATGGGTGCCTTCCCATCATCACCATCTCTTCAACTGTAAAACCAAAACTTGGATTTGTATACTGAGGAACGACGGCCATATTCTGTGCAAGCTCCCTGGAGGTCATGAGTTTTAAATCTTTACCCTCTATGCTGACACTTCCTTTAAAATCTTTAAGTACCTTGCTGATTATATTTACAAGCGTACTCTTTCCTGCTCCATTTGGTCCCACTACCGATATAAAGCTTCCCTTACTTATCTCAAAGCTCATATTATCCAGGATATATTTACTATTGTATGAGAAGGATAGATTTTTAACTGATAATATCTTTTCACCCATAATATTTATAAATACCTAAAAAACCTGTTTTCTTGATTTTACTAAAAGGTATAGGAAAAATGGGACACCCACGATCGAAGTTATTATACCTACTGGAATCTCTCTTGGCATTAAAACCGTACGTGCAAGAGTGTCTGATGCTAAAAGCACTATTCCTCCGGCAAGGGCTGAGGTAGGAAATAATATTTTATGATCGGGCCCAACTATTAGCCTCAAGATATGTGGAGTAATAAGGCCGACAAATCCTATGATCCCGCTTACCGATACTGCAAGGGCCGCTATTATTGATGCAAAAACCAGTAGTGTCTTCTTTACTTTTTCAGTCTGCACCCCAAGCTGAGCCGCCCTTTCATCACCCATCGATATAATATTAAGGTCCCTCATATAGAAACTACTGATTATTACAAGTATGACAATCACAGGAGTTATTAAATATAGTTTTTGCCAGGAAGCCGAAGTAAGTCCGCCCATCAGCCAGAATACTATTTTTGCCAGGTCATTTGCCCGAAATATCATAATAAATGATGTCATTGAACCCAGCATGGCACTAAGGGCAATACCAGAGAGAAGGAGAGTGACTACAGATACCTTCCCTCTGGAACTAGAGATACTGTATACAAGAAAGGTAGTTCCAAGTGCACCGATCAGGGCAAAAATAGTAGTAATCGAAATATTGAGTAGGCTAATACTGGAAACAAAAAATAATCCTATTGCGGCTCCAAAAGCTCCGCCAGCAGATACGCCTATCACAAATGGATCCGCCATTGGATTCCTGAAAAGTCCCTGGAATATGACACCGGCGCTTGCAAGAGCAATACCTACGACAAGTGCCATAAAAATCCTTGGGAGCCGGATCTGACTGACCACAGCAATAGTCTGCGGGTCCAGCATATCCCTGTCTATAAAATGGTTTATTCCGGGTATATAGCTTCCAACTACCTTGACTGTATCGTAAATACTTACCCTGGCTGCTCCGATCGATGCAGCAATAAGGATCAGCAGTACTACGATAGCTGCAAGTATCAATATTATTTTTACTGTCCTTAGCATATTTCTAATACCATAAATAATTTAAAACCAGATAACTTATCAGTAAAATGATCACTTCCATTATCTCGCTTGATCCGCCTATAATATCCCCTGTTATACCGCCGATCCTCCTTGTAAAGAACCAACCCAAGAATATTATAGACAATATAGCAATAACTATTACACTTAATATTCCCGCCAGGACTGGAAGTAATTGAATGAAAAAACCGGCATTTTCATTTATGGATATGTGAAGCCCTCCGCCTGTAAAAAAAGCTATCAGATACCAGCCTCCAGCTACAAATATCACAAATGCTAAAAACAGATAAATAGTAGATATAATAAAGTATTTTCTCCTCTGCTTGCTTTCTGTAAATATCTTTGCAAGGCTGCTGCCTCTTCTGGCATTTTTGTAAGAAGCTAAAAGGTAGGTCATGCCCCACCTTCCGAAAGCTGGCATAAATATTAGTGTAGTGTAAAAATAAAATATACCTCTGTGGTCTGATAAGGAACCATTGCTAGATGAAGCAAAGAGATAATATATAAGTGCTGCTTTTAATATGATCAAAAAAACGATCGAGAGTATCCCGAAGACACCCACATCACTTTTCTTCATTATCTCAAGTATCTTATCTTTGTCCCTTTTACCGGAAAATATACCGTCAAACATATCCGCAAGACCATCAAGGTGGGCAGCTCCTGTAAGAGTTACCTCCAGGACAAGGACCAATAGCACAGATATCAGTACCGGTAAAAAAAGATTAAGTACAAAGAATGAAAAGGAAATAATGATCCCGAGCATGAGTCCTATCAGGGGAAAATACAGGAGAGAGCCGCTGACTTCTTTTTCATCCATTGCAATATTGGCCGGTATCTTAAATATTGTTAAAAAGCCAAATGCATTTATTATTTTTTTACCCAATTTTTTCCTGTCATATGCTAATTTGAAATTATTTTAATCTTTGCTTCATCCCGGCAATAAAAAAATATACTTCATCTGATATTTCTGCGATATTCTTATTTACCATTCCCATAAGATCCCTGAATATCCTTCCAAGGGGGAATGCCGGTACAACGCCCAAACCTATCTCATTGGAGATTATTATAATATTCAAATCTGTTTTTGATATTCTTTGAATAAAATATTCAAAGTAATCAAAGACTTCCTCTTCTATTTTTTCTTCAAGCCTGTTTTCTATTATTTCCATATTATCCAGCTTGTAGTTGTCGATCAACCTGAACAGAAGATTTGTTACACAGTCTACAATGACTGTCTTTATACCGTTTGATTCCATGCTGGAAATGATAATATCGATCTCTTCCTTGTCAGATCCTTCGTTTTCTATCTCAAAAGTGATCCAATCCGCCGGCCGTCTCCTACGGTGGCTATTGACTCTTTTTTCCATCTCTATATCAGTAATTTTGGCAGTAGCAAGATAACCGGTCTTGTCTGGTAGCGACCCAGCCAGTTCTTCGCCAAAACTGCTTTTACCGCTTCTTGCACCTCCCAGGATCAGATATATCTTTGCCATATAGCCTCCTTAATAACTTTAGTATACTTACTACTGAAGGGGGGACAACAATAGTAAGTATACTAAAGTTTAAAATCTTTACCTATTCAATGATCTCAAATTCTCCGAAGATCTCCGGATGTATTGCTTTAGCCAGCATTTGGAGGCCTTTAATGATATTTTGGCTCGGCCTGGAGATAGGATTATCAGGTATAATATATACATCACCATCTATTACAGCACTAATAGTAACAAATCTTGGATCCTCAAGAATAACAGATGGGTCAGCTGCCAGGGATACCGGTGCTATTATAATATCAGGGTCCTTCTCTATCAGTGTTTCAATACTGTATTCGACCCATCCCATAAGTCCATCCTCTGAAAGAATATTTTTACCGCCAGCTATCTCGATCAGGTCATTTATAAAGGTATCTTCTCCCGCACTCATCAGGGGCTCGTTCCATATCTCATAAAAGACGTCTGGTCTCTCGTCATCTGTAAGATCCCCTACCTTGCTTTTTATACTTTCGACCTCGCTCTTGAGGTCCTCGATCAGCTTCAGTCCCTCTTTCTCTTTACCGATTATTTTACTGATATTTGATATCTCCTCATATACGCCTTCAATGCCTCTTACATCTACTATCCTGTAAACAGGTATTCCAAGTTCTGCGACCTTATTATAATCATCTTCAGGGCCGCCGGTAATAGCTATCAATATATCCGGATCAAGCTCTGCTATTCTCTCAATATTGAGACTCTGATAGTCTCCAACGCCCTCAAAGCCGGCTGCCAGGGGCTCTTCCATCATCACGCTAAAATTGTCTACCTCGATAACCTTTTCCATCGCACCCAGGCCCTCTGCTATTTCCAGTACGCTGGGGGCAAGTACTATTATCTTTTCTGCAGGCTGATCAAGGACTATGTTATTATCTTCACCATCTATAACTTCTATAGAGGTATTTTGGATCTCTTCCACCGGTTCCTCTTTGCACCCAAAGAATGCAAAGGTTGCAAGCAGCAAGATCGTTATCAATACTGCAATTATCATTTTCGTTTTTCCTGTCATTTTTTCCTTCCTGTCATATTATTATTTTGTAATAAATCATCACTGTATAAAGAAATAATACGGATCTCAATGTCTGCTATGGTCCCTCATCGTAGACAGGTATCAATGGAACTTTATAAACAAAAAACCCGCCTTCTCCGGGCGGGTATTCTTCTTTTAAAAACGAAAAATCACCCTCTTTCAGCCGAAGAGAGGTAATCAATCAGGTTCCTGACTAAAGGGACTTTGCTTTTTGCCTTCCCGGCTTATTGCCAGTGGCCTGATAAAAAGCATACACCCTATCACAGTGGCGGGACCGTTCCGGATTACAACCGGATTCCCTGAATAAATATTTATTTTTCAATCTAACAGTAGATCAATTGTGATATTATAATAGAAAATATTTTATTGCAAGATATTTAATAATTTATGGCTCCCGATCCCTATTGATCTTTTAATCAATCATGTCTGAGTTAAAAAAATCCCTATATTATAAACATTAAACTATTCATAAATCTTAAAATTTGATTTACAAAACCTGTCGATATCCCTATAATTTCATTATTTACATACTATGATTTCATATGGATGAGATTACTTTTTATAAGATCTGCCTGTTTTCCTTATTTGCCTTTGCCGTAATAGTCTATTTTTCTCTTCTCCTTATCCCTGCCCCATATGGGCGGCATCTGAGAAAGGGATGGGGGTATACAGTGAGAGCAAAGCTCGGCTGGTTTATAATGGAGTTCCCGGCTTTTGTAGTTATCATCATATTCTTTTTTGCAGGAAACAGGCAAACCAATATAGTTGCCATAGTATTTCTCCTCATGTGGAGCACACACTATTTCCAGAGGACTTTTATTTTTCCATTCATGATGAAGGGTGGGGAGAAAAAGTTTCCCGTAGTCTTAATCGTCTTTGCCCTTGGTTTTAATACCCTTAATGGTTATGTAAACGGCAGATACCTTTTTTACTATTCACCTGTTTATCCTTTAAGCTGGCTCTATGATCCCAGGTTTATAATCGGGACCATATTTTTTATTAGCGGCATGGTCATAAACCTCCATTCTGATCATATTTTAAGGGGACTTAGAGGTTCAGCAAAAAATGGCTATAGCATCCCCAGGAGAGGACTTTTTAAATATATATCCTGTCCTAATTACTTTGGGGAGATACTGGAATGGACCGGTTGGGCCATAGCCACATGGTCGGTACCAGGACTGGCATTTGCTGTCTTTACATTCGCCAATCTAGCACCAAGGGCCTTCACCAATCACCGCTGGTATCTTGAAAAATTCTCTGACTACCCTAAAAAACGAAAAGCCCTGTTCCCGTTTATAAAGTAACTACGATTAATACTATTCATATGACATCCTCACAGCAATAAATTACCATGCATTCTTTTATCGATTTCACTGGAAAAAAGGCACTATTTTTTTAGAACAGATTGCTATGTTTGTTATAGAACTTAAAAAGTTTTTTAACGGTAATAGGGTTTTTTAAGATAAATATAAGAAATATTATAAGCTTAAGGAATACTTATATCAGGTAATTATCTTTGCGTCCTTAAACCATTCAAATGTGTCTTCTATTGACTGTTTTACAGTGCGGGGGCCATATCCCAGTTCTTCTGTAGCTTTTTTGTGGCTAATAACAGAATTACTTTGAAGAGTGCACAGAGAGTAATTTGTA
>JALHTA010000058.1 GCA_022865545.1 Actinomycetota bacterium
AGGATCGGGCTTCTGGCCATGATCTTCATGATAGTCTACATTCCATTATCTATACCGATTTCATGGATGATAGATACATGGGGATACCGAAAATCAGTAACTGTCGGTGTAAGCATAATGGCTGTTTTTGGTCTGCTGAGAGGTGTTTTTGCAGCTAATTATACAATTGTTTTATTAACCACAATAGGAATTGCTGTGGCTCAGCCTTTTCTGATGAACTCGATCAGCACCGTGGCAGCCAAGTGGTTCCCGATTAAAGAGCGAGCAACTGCTTCGGGGCTGGCACTTGTTGCTAATTTTCTTGGTATAGCTATCGGCCAGGTTCTTTCACCCATTCTTTTCCTACGTTTTGGAATTATGAATATGCTTCTTATATATGGTGGCATAGCCGCATTTACTGCAATTGTATTTGTTATTTTTACACGAGAGGCACCGCCGACCCCGCCATGTCCGCCCGGAATGGAAACACGGGCCCTTATGCTCGATGGATTAAAAAGTATGCTCAGGATGAAAGATGTATGGATAATGCTTGGATTATTCCTTGTCGGGATGGGTATATTTAATGGAATTTCCACATGGATCGAAAGTATTGTAAGGCCAAGAGGCTTTTCTATTTCACAGGCTGGAAATCTTGGCGCTTTATTGCTTCTAGGCGGGATAGTCGGAGCAATTGTCCTGCCGGTTTTTTCTGACAGGTTTCAGAAGCGCAAGATCTTCATACTACTGGGAATGATTTTAAGTATCCCGGGGATGATAGGTGTGATTTTTGCAAACCAGTATTGGCTCATGATGATCTCAATGTTTTTCCTGGGATTTTTCCTTATAAGCCTTGCACCGATCGGTTATCAGTATGTTGCAGAGATCACTCATCCTGCACCAGAGGGTACCTCCAATGGGCTCCTTAATCTGGCAGGACAGGCATCTGTCGTATTTATATATGGCATGGAATTACTTAAAGGTGAAGACGGTTCATTTAGATCTTCGCTGCTGGTCTTTGTGGGATTGATGGTTCTTTGTATTTTCCTTATCATGTGGCTGAAAGAGTCTGCCATGGTACAGTCTGGAAAATAATTTTTAAAAATCATTTATATTTGATATAATTATCACAATCTTTGAATATTGGGAAATTTTAGTAGAGATTAAAATTTATATCCGAAAGAATGTAAAAAGTAAATTATATACTAAAAAGTCCTGTTAAAAGTTCAAGGAATTATGCCCCGAGGTGTTAAGTAACCTAAGGTCGTAAGATTATGGTGAAAAATAACTCGGGGTTTTTATTTAGCAACTCTCTTTTGTTTGATAGTATTTTAATTAAGGGCTACTTGTTACGTGCTGTTACCTCTCTAAATTAAATATCGTAGAGCTTGGAGAAATGAAATTATTTGGGAGGAGGTATTTATGCAAGGTAACAAACTATATGTAGGAAATTTTAGCTATTCAGTTACTGATGAGCAACTAGAAGAGCTTTTCTCCGCACACGGCAAGGTTGAATCAGCCAAAGTAATCGGAGATAAGGGTTTTGGATTTGTTGAGATGTCAAGTACAGAAGAAGCTGAAGCAGCAAAAGAAGCTCTGAATGAAACAGAATTCGATGGAAGAACTTTAAGAGTTGATGAAGCTCGTCCACAGAAGCCAAGAACTGATAGAAGATATTAGATAAAGCTGAAAAATAGACCCTGCCTATGGCGGGGTCTATTTGCTAAGATGAGAAAAAAAGTTAGTGAGTAAAATTATTTGAAAAAAGACATTAAAAATATATTGCTTGTTTATCCTGAATATTTAAAAACTTTCTGGAGTTTTGAATATGTAATGAAAATTTTGGGAAGGAAAGCAGCTTATCCTCCACTTGGACTTTTAACAATATCATCAATGCTTCCCAAACATTGGAATAAAAAATTAATTGATACTAATACGGATAAACTAAATAATTCAGACATAGCCTGGGCTGATTTTGTTTTCATCAGTGGAATGATCGTTCAGAAAGAATCAGCTCTAAAAATCATTGAAAGAGTAAAACAGGCCAATAAACCAGTAGTTGCCGGAGGGCCACTGTTTGCAACTGGTAAAGTTGGATCTCCTCTGGTGGACCACTTGTTTTTGGGAGAAGCGGAAAATACACTTAGTGATTTTGTAAAAGACATTGAACAAAATACACTTAAAAAAGTTTATCAGGGTGCAGATTTTCCTGATATCTCAAGCACGCCTGTACCAGACTGGAAACTGATCAATATATTCAGCTATCACTCTATGTGTCTCCAGTATTCTCGGGGATGTCCATTTAACTGTGAATTCTGTGACGTTGTAATATTAAACGGCAGAATATCGAGAACAAAAACGAAAGATCAGATCATCAACGAACTTGAAGCACTCTATAATATTGGATGGCGCGGGGAATTGTTTTTTGTAGATGATAATCTTATAGGTAATAAATATAAATTAAAAAAGGAAGTCCTGCCTGCCATAATACAGTGGCAAAAAACTAAAAGGTATCCGTTTATTTTCAATACTCAGGTATCAATTAATCTTTCTGACGATGAAGAACTGATGAAGCTTATGGTTGACGCCGGCTTTGCAACAATTTTTGTAGGTATTGAAACTCCTAATGAAAAGAGTCTTGAGGAATGCAGTAAATACCACAATCAGAACAGGGATCTTATTGGTTCAGTTAAAAAGCTCCAGAGTTTTGGACTTGAGGTCCAGGGAGGCTTTATAGTAGGTTTTGATAGTGATACACCTGCAATTTTCCAAAAACAGATAGACTTTATACAGAAAAGTGGTATCGTAACTGCAATGGTGGGTCTTCTAACGGCTCTTCCACAAACAAAGCTGCACAAAAGGCTCTCAGATACAAACAGGATCATAAAAGAATCATCTGGAGATAATACATTACATTCAACATTGAATTTTATACCAAAAATGGAAAGTAAAACGCTGTTTAGCGGATATAAAAGGATACTGGATACAATATATAATCCCAGAGATTATAATGAACGAATAAAAACATTCATAAGGGAATTTAAGCCTCCCAAAAAGAAGGTTTTCAGAATAAAAATACAGAAATTCCAGCTCAGAGCTTTGTTTGGTTCCATATGGCTGCTGGGTATTAAAAATAGCGGTAGAAAATATTTTTGGTGGTTATTGTTGTGGGTTTCAGTAAAATATCCAGGCTTGTTCCCATATGCTATAGGTTATTCTCTTGCAGGATTACATTTAAGAAGTTTAACCTCCAGGTAGGAAGGCTGTAAAAGTCACCTGACAAAACTCAAATTAAAAAGAAAATAAATATAGAAGAACATCCTAAGCAGCACCAAGGACATAATCACCACTGATTCTAATACTTACAATGTTGTGGATACAGGGCAGATAAACTGCTTTAACAATTCAGAAATAATAACCTGCCCACAACAGGGTGAATCTTTCTATGGGCAGGATGCTAATTATCAGAGCAACCAACCAAGCTATATAGACAATGGCGACGGTACTATCACTGATATGGTTACGGGCTTGATGTGGCAAGAAGCATTTACCAGATCTGATTTTGGTGATGCACAGTACATTTTTATACCAGAATTGGATATTTAATTCTTCTAAGTTACTATTAGTTGGAGTTTATAAATTGCTTTAATAAGAATGGCTTTCCGTGTCCAGGATATACCGTTTTAATCTCTAATCTTTTCAGCTTTTCGACACTGGCTTTTGCAGCAGCTATGTCGTCCATAATTGAGTTGAGCAAGGGATTTTCTTTATTTTCAAAAAGATCTCCGCAAAACAGATCACTATTATCCATTAATATTCCAATCGAGCCTTCCGAATGTCCTGGTATGGAAAGAACATTAACGCTGAGGCCATACGCGGTCAAATCATCTCCTTCTTCGATCAATATGTCGGGTTTGAATCTTTCCTTTTTACCAAAACCAGAGAGTATTGGAATTATCTTCTGAATAAGAATGTTTGGTTTTTTTCGGTTGGCAAACATATTTCCGTACTCTGCCATCCGTGAATCACATTGGTGCATAGCAACTTGCACAGCAAACTTATGGCGAAGATAGGCTGCATTACCAGTATGGTCAAAGTCTCCATGCGTTATAACAATCAGCTTGAGGTGGCCAGGCTTACAGCCCGCATTTTCAAGCTGTCGTTCAAGTTCGGTGCGTTGATTTGAACCTCCCGTATCTATCAGAACATAGTTTGAGTCATTTTCAATAAGGTAGCAATTTACACTTCCTAACTTGAAAGGTAATAACAGTCTAATGGTTTTAATTTTCGCCATATTTCCCTTATTAGTAATCTTAAAACTTAATAAATTTTATTTTAGTTTACTCCATATATTTGATATTTAATTTAGAGATGATAGGCTCATAACTTGCAATTATACAATATGTTCAATTGAATTTATAATGATTAATATATAATAATATTTCGATTAAATAATAAATAGTAGACCAAAGGGTACAATAGTAAGAACCTTTAATTTAAGTGTAGAAATAAAATATTAATGAATTAACTTTTACTTTCTTTAAATATTCTATAGATTCCCACTGTTTATTCAAAATAAAATAATGCTTTCTTAATAAGAGCTATTTTCCCCATGATGGGCCCCCACCGCTTGACGGCTGCACCACATAACCATGGCTTGATGCCCAACTGCGTGCAGCCTTTTCCAACTGTGCATTACCACAATTCAGGAAATTCTCTGCCATACTTTCATCGTCATATTTATTTAATACCTCAATAAGAGGTTCAATAGCTCTTGCATCACCTATTTCTATTAAAGTATCTACTACAATATTTCGGACTTTGCTACTTTCATTCTCTAAAACCTCAATAAGAGGTTCTACGGCAGGTTCGCCTATCTCTACAAGAGCACCTGCTACATCTAATCGTACTGTTTCATCTTCATCGGATAAGATTTCAATGAGGGGTTCTATAGCTCTTGCGTCACCTATCCTTCCAAGAGCAGCTGCTGCACTACTTCGGATGGTTGTATCATCTAAAGCCTCAATAAGGGGTTCTACAGCTCTTTCATCCCCTATCCATCCAAGAGAAGATGCTGCCCCCACTCGAATCTCGCTATTTACATCTTTCAGGGCTTTGATCAGGGGTTCTACAGCAGGTTCGCCTATATTGATTAGTGCATGTAATGCGTCAAGATGGATCTTAGAATCTGATTCATAACCCATAGCATTAATCAGACCCTCAACATCCTGATTACTCTTAAGTTCTTCTATATCGGGAGCATCGTCAACATCCTGTCTGGGACCCTGTACCCCAAACTCGCCACATCCACTCATTAATAATATACAAATCAATATTGCTATTAAAAATAACAATATTTTTGAAGCATTATATGGTCTCATAGACTAAGTCTCCTTATTCAGATGAACTTTAACAATATATAATAAACAACGATGGGCTCTTGATCATCCAGTTATTTTTTTGAGTTTTTCTTCCCAAGGGGCAAATGAATTTCTCACATCATTGCTCCACTGATCATTGCCATATTCATTGCTTAGCTTGATTAAAATAAATGCATATTTACTTCCATTGCTAAATTCAAGGGACATTGTTCTTTCGCAATTATATGCAGGCATAACCCCTTTGCCATAACCAGTACGTATTATTCTGTCTGAAGATTTAACAGAAGTTAGATCCTTAAAAGGATAAACCTTGTGGCTGATTTCTTTGTCATCAACCAAAAAAACTATCAGTTCCTTTTTTGCTTCGTTAATTATAAGGACAATATTATTAGCCAATGAAGTAACTGTTCGTTTTGCCCTAAATACCTGCTCTTTTTCCGAAATATCTGGAAATTGCTTTTTTATATATTCTTTGAAAATGCCGACTCTCTTTTGTCTAATAAGTAAGGCTGCTACTACAATTATGACAATTGTTACAGCAATTATAATAAAGGCTAATATTTGTGGTTGCATTGACTTTCCTTTATACCAAATTATTTTCTTATATAAAAAACCGACCTTATTTAGTCGGGTGCAAAATTAGCTTTTACTTTATTTCAATGAGTGTCCACCGGAAGCCTCATAACTATTAAAATATGGTAATATTATATTACTTTAATTGAATATTATGGAAGAAGTTTGTAAAATTTTTTCAGCTTATTTTTTAATCGGCTGGTTAGGTAGGGTTCGAACCAAAAATAACTTATTATTAATTATATTTATATAGTTATTAATACAAGTATTGATGGTAGCCCATCGTTTACTGATTTGGAACCAGATATTGAAAGAGTTAAAGGAATTTAAAAGTTTTGGTAGGTTACCTGATTCTTAATAAAATTAATCATATTTATAACTTTGTCAGATCAATAATAGTTTATATAATTGCAATAGAGTATTATTATTTAACAATATAAAAATTATTAGATGGAGAAAAACTATGGGATTTACACTTACAATAGGAGAAAAGGCTCCGGATTTTACTTTGGAAGCAACAGATGGAAAAATATATTCGTTGAAAGATTTCAATGATACAGAAATACTTGTTATTTTCTTTACTTGCAATCATTGTCCTTATGTAATTGGATCCGATGAAGTTACCCGTAAAACAGCTTTGCATTTTGAAAAACAAGGAATCAAATTTATTGCCATAAATTCAAACAGTAAAAATACATATACTGAAGACTCATTTGAGAATATGGTCAAGAGAATGGAAAAAGAGAAATTTCCCTGGATTTACCTTTATGATCCTGACCAGAAAGTCGCTCTTGCGTATGGAGCACTAAGGACTCCTCATTTTTATGTTTTTGATAAAGATAGAAAGCTTGTATATACAGGAAGAGGAGTGGATAATCCAAAAGACACAGATAAGATGAAAGTTAATGATTTAGGGAATGCCTTGAATGAATATATCTCAGATAAAAAAATAACAACCCCGGTGACTAATCCAATAGGATGCAATGTAAAATGGGAGGGAAAAGACCCTCATTGGATGCCAGAAGATGCTTGCGACCTGGTTTCGTAAAAATTAATTTAAATAAAAAATAAACCATAAGGATTAATAATTATAGTAGCCCCAAGTATCGAAATTTCGAATCATATATTAAAACAACTAGAAAAATTAAAGAAAATTTGTTAAGTTTTTAATAATAAACTATTAAATAAGCAAACATAAATATATGTTAAGACATTTATGAAAAAACAATTAAATGTTTTTATTAATGTTGGGAATAGCTTTGAAATCAATGAGAGTTTAACAACTGAGCTCAAACTCTTAGATTCAAAAATAGAAGTAACCATAGCATCTGGTAGGAGTGGAGAT
>JALHTA010000444.1 GCA_022865545.1 Actinomycetota bacterium
CCCCGACCGATCGACTCGACATGGGCATGTCAGTAACTGATACCGGACAGCCCATAGAGGTCCCGGTCGGCCAGGAGACCCTGGGCAGGCTGTTTAATGTGCTGGGAGAGCCCATAGACGATCTGGGTGATGTCTCTACAAAGATGAAGCTTTCCATTCACAGGGAAGCTCCCTCCATCGAGGACATAGAGCCCACGACAGAGTTATTTGAGACCGGTGTAAAGGTAATAGATCTGTTGTGCCCGTTTATAAGGGGGGGCAAGATCGGCATGTTCGGCGGAGCAGGTGTGGGAAAGACTGTTATCATCATGGAGCTTATTCATAATATAGCTACAGAGCATGGCGGGTTTTCAGTATTTTCAGGAGTAGGCGAGAGGACCAGGGAAGGAAATGACCTTTATCTTGAGATGAAGGAATCAGGTGTTCTTGACAAAACCGTCCTTGTATTCGGCCAGATGAACGAACCCCCGGGTGCAAGGCTAAGAGTCGGACTATCAGGTCTTACCATGGCGGAATACTTCAGGGATTATGAGGGAAAGGACCTGTTGCTATTTATAGATAATATATTCAGGTTTGTACAGGCTGGCCAGGAAGTATCGACACTTCTGGGCAGGATGCCTTCAGCTGTAGGTTACCAGCCGACACTTTCGAGTGAAATGGGTGAGCTGCAGGAGAGGATCACCTCTACAAAGAAAGGCTCTATCACATCAGTTCAGGCCATATATGTACCGGCGGACGATCTTACCGATCCTGCACCAGCGACTACATTTTCGCATCTGGACTCTACTGTCGTACTTTCCAGGCAGATCATGGAGAGAGGATTATATCCTGCAGTGGATCCACTGGATTCATCTTCTCAGATCCTGGACCCCCAGTATGTGGGAGTGGAACATTACCAGGTTGCAAGGAGTGTTCAGGAAGTGCTCCAGAGAAACAAGGAGCTCCAGGATATCATAGCAATACTCGGAATAGACGAGCTTTCGGAGGAAGATAAGCTTACGGTCCAGAGGGCCAGGAAGATCGAGAGATTTCTTTCACAACCATTTTCGGTAGCGAAACAGTTTACCGGACTAGAAGGCAAATACGTAAAGATAGAAGATACTATTAAAGGCTTTAAGACGATTGTTGAAGGAAAATATGACGATATCCCCGAACAGGCATTCTATATGGCAGGGACCATTGAAGAAGTAGAGGAACGTGCTAAGAAGCTAAAGAGCAGGGATTAATATATGGCAGGAAGAAAAATACAGGTAAGTCTTGCAACACCCGAGGAGCAAATATATGAGGGAATGGTAGATTCCCTGATAGTCCCCGCAGAAAGCGGATCGCTTGGAATACTCCCGGGCCATATACCGATTATTGCACAGCTCTCCATAGGGATAGTGAAACTTGGCACTAAAGAAGGTCCAAGATATTTCGGTATTGAGAAGGGTTATATCGAGTTTCTTTTTAATAAGGCAAATATACTGACTGAGCGCGTTATAGAAACCAAATATGAGGAAAGGGACAAAGTCCTTAAGGAACTAAAGAAAGAATATGAGATCGTCCAGGAACTGACCGAGGATACTAAAAAAGTCGCCAAAGCAGTCGCCTCACTCAAGACCCTTAGAAATTAAACCAGTGTTGAAATTGATCCCACAGATCTTTTCAGATACTTTAGCAAAGTCAGGTTAATTCAGCGTTTCCCTGGTTCTTTCAGGAGAAACTTCCTCGCTGGATTTTTTTCATATCAACTTTTAAAGCAATCGGTAAATTGTTTTTACTAAACGAATTCTTAAAAAATGTTATATAATGTTGTATTATTGTAAAAAAATTGAGTAAGAATTGGTTGAATAAATGTTAAAAGATGGTTTTTATAAAGATCTGCAGAATAAAAAAAATACCATAGCAATAATAGGCCTTGGCTATGTTGGGATACCTCTTTTTGTAAAATTGGGGAAATATTTCAGTGTAATCGGTTTTGATATTAATGAGAGTAAATTGAAAAATATTATAAATAGGGAAAATGTAGAGGATTTTCCTGAACTGGATGAGCTTAATGCTGATTGCGTGCTGACTTCGGATGAGAAAAAATTGAAGGATGCCAATTTCTTCATAGTAACGGTACCGACACCGATAGACAAACACAATAATCCCGACCTTAAACCTGTAGTAAATGCCACTGAGATCATCGGCAGAAATATGCCGGAAGGATCCATTATTGTATATGAATCCACAGGCTATCCCGGTCTGACAGAAGATATATGTGTTCCATTGCTTGAGAAACAGTCCGGATATAAGAATAATAGTACCGGCTTCAGAGTAGGTTATTCTCCGGAGAGGATAAACCCCGGAGATAAGACGCATACATTGGAAAGTATTGTAAAAATCATCTCCGCGCAGGATGAAGCTACGCTTGAAATAATTGAAAATGTTTATTCAAGCATAGTAAGGGCAGGAACATATAGGGCTGAAAGTATAAAAGTCGCAGAAGGTGCAAAAGTAATCGAAAATATCCAGAGGGATCTTAATATAGCGCTTATGAACGAGCTTGCAGTGATATTTAAAAAAATGAATATTGATTTCAGTCAGGTACTTAATGCTGCAGGTACAAAATGGAACTTTCTCGATTTCAGGCCCGGGTTGGTCGGGGGACATTGTATTGGTGTGGATCCATATTACTTAACATATAAAGCAA
>JALHTA010000445.1 GCA_022865545.1 Actinomycetota bacterium
ACCTAAAAGATAGAATTAGTTAATTGTATATCTCAGATACATTTTCTTAATAGGTAGTAAACAAGTCTTGAAGTTTGATTAATTCCTGTAAAATATGGTTCGAAATTTTAAGTACTTTGGGGCTACCAATTTGCATCTTCTTTAACTCCAATAATAATTATTCCACTTGGGGTATTCGCAAAAGACGAAATAATTCTAGCTAATTTTTAATTTGGTTCTAGAAAACCTCCATTATAATCCAAAGGCAAATTCTTTTTATTAAATAAAAATAAATTAAATCTCTATTTAGAAAACTCCAACTAACTCATGACTCAATTCTGGAGTCGGCCCACTTTGTGATGATACCCAGGATCCTAATCTATTAGCTAAATCACTAATTTCTTTTAGTGTTTTGTCCTTTATATATTGAACAATCATTGCTGCTGCAAAAGCATCTCCTGCACCTACTGTGTCTACAATGGATACTTTATAACCTTGATGTTCATAGTATTCTTTACTATTTAGAACAATGCTTCCCTTTTCCCCTTTAGTTAAGCATAATAGGTCTAATTTAAAATCATTAATAATCTCAAGACATAAATCTATTTCATTTTTATTATTTGAATAATTAAATAGATTTCTAATTATTTTTAATTCATTTATGTTTAACTTCAATATATTTGAAAGTTTTATTGATTCCTCTATTACCTCAATAGAATAGAAGTTTTGTCTAATATTTATATCAAGAAGCCTTATCGTTTCAGGTCTGGCTGATTTTAAAAAATCAAAGATAGTATTTTTAGATTTATTAGACCTCTGCGCAAGTGTTCCAAAACATATCACATCAGCCTCTTTTGCTAGATGTTTCCAGGACTCATTAAAATCTAAAGAATCCCAGGCTACGTTTTGGTGTATTACGTAATCTGGTTGACCATTACTATCTAGCTTTACACTAACAGTACTTGTTGGATAGTTTGGGTCAATCTGAATATATTTATTATTCAAGTTTAATTTTTCCATTGATTCAAGTATTTCTTTTCCCAGAGAATCATTTCCAACCCTACTGGTTATAATCCCTATCTGACCTAATTTCGAAACATAATAAGCAAAATTTGCTGGTGCACCTCCAAGTTTTTTACCTTCAGGAAGCATATCCCATAGAATCTCACCTAATCCTATGATTTTTAATTTTTTGTTCATTAATATATTAAGGGTTTTATATTGATACAGTAAATTGAAATTAAATTAACTTTATTATAGAACAAAAGCATAATAAAACAGCAGTATTTTTTTTAGTTAGGAATGTTAAGTATATTTTCTATTATTTTTAGTATCCTAAAAACACTAGAGTTTTATTAAATCATTCACTTGATTGATCTTAGAAATCCCATTATAATTCATAGAATTGTTTAACAGGGATTATAATTGCATGGATAAAATTATAGTAAAGATAGAAAATTTATATAAATCTTATGGAAAAATAAAAGCCTGTGATGATATATCTTTCGAAGTTTTCCAGGGAGAGATATTTGGCTTGGTAGGTCCAAATGGAGCAGGAAAAACTACCACAATAGAATGTATTGAAGGACTGAGAAAACCAGGATCGGGTAATATTAATGTATTGGGATTAAGTCCATCCACTAATGGGAGTGATATCCGTCAGCGCATAGGTATTCAGTTGCAGCAATCTGAACTCCCGGGAAGAATAAAAGTCTGGGAAGCAATGGACCTGTTTTCCTCTTTCTATAAAAAAAATATAGAGTGGCTGCCATTATTGGAAAATCTGGGTCTAAAAGAAAAATATGGGGCATATTTTAGTAAGCTTTCTGGTGGACAGAAGCAAAGACTTTTTATAGCACTTTCTCTAATAAACGACCCGGAACTGGTTTTTCTTGACGAGCTAACTACCGGTCTGGACCCCCAGGCCAGAAGGGCTACCTGGGAACTTATAGATACAATAAATAAGAAAGGAAAGACCATATTTCTTACCACACATTATATGGAAGAAGCTGAAAGATTGTGTGACAGGGTAGCAATAGTGGACCATGGAAAAATAATTGCCCTGGACTCTCCTCAAAATCTAATCAGAAGTATAAAAATTGAAAACAAACTTATATTCAGTATGGCTGGAGATTTCCAGTTAGACACATTAAACAATATTAAAAGTATAAGTAAATATGAAAAATTAGGAGATAAAATAGTCGTATACGGTCAAGATAATAAAATGGTTAGGGACACGGTTAATTTTCTGGCTAAGAACAATATTGATTTTTACGATCTTAAAACTGAACAGGCAACACTTGAAGATGTGTTTTTAACACTTACCGGCAAAGAAATACGCAGTTAGGAGTTTAATTGAGATCATTATTCAGGCTTACAGTAATTCAATTAAAACTTTATTTGAGGGAGCCGATGGCAACCTTCTTTACCCTGATCTATGCTCCTATGATGCTGTTTTTATTCGGATTTATCTATGGAAATGAACCCACACCTTTTTTTGGTGGCCGTGGTTTTATTGATTCTCAACTTCCGGCATATATGGGACTGATTATTGTTACCGTAGGACTTATGAGTGTACCCATTTCTACTGCCGAGGATAGAGAAAAAGGAATATTAAAAAGGTTTCATTCAACACCTGCATCTCCGGCGGTTTATCTTTTTGCCAATATTTTTACTTATTATATTATGGCTGTCATAGGTGTAACCCTGCTCTTTTTAGTAGGAAAGTTTGCATACCATGCTCAATTTGAAGGAAACATTCTTAGTCTACTGGCAGCCTTTACCATATCCGCCCTCTCTTTTTTCTCCTTTGGGTACCTTATTGCTAGTCTGGCACCAACAGGCAGAGTAGCACAGGTAACAGGAATGGTTATAGCTTTTCCTATGATG
>JALHTA010000059.1 GCA_022865545.1 Actinomycetota bacterium
TATAAGGGTTATGGGCTGGCTCTTCTTGTAGATATTTTATGCGGCGCCCTCTCAGGTGCATCGACTCTTACTGATGTAGGCTTTCCACATGAACCCAGAGAGTCAGATGTCGGACATTTTTTCATGGCTATAAAAATAGATGCATTCAGGCCAATAATCGATTTCAAATCCCAGATCGATCATATGATAAGACTTCTCAAGGATTCTCCGAAAGCTGCCGGGCAAGAGACTATTTATATTGCAGGAGAAAAGGAATATATTGCAGCTGAGGAAAACAGGGAAAAGGGAGTACCTCTCCTGGATAAAATAGTAGAGGAACTTACAATAAATGGTGCCTCGATAGGGGCGGCTTTTAATGCCAGACCTATCGGATAATATGAGTCTATCTAAAATTCATTTTTACCTTATATAATTAATTTATGCATTTGTGTATTTACATTAATTATTAGTCATATTATAATATTCCCATGAGATCACTGAAGAGAATAAGACCATTCATTAAGAGGGCCGGACATAGGCTGCCAGGATATCTTATTTTGTTTATTGGTATCTTTTTATTATTATTGCTTTCAAATCCTACAACTATCTACTCTTATCCAGGTAAGGACCCTACCTTAAGAAAACCATTTATTTTTCCCCTTTATGGAGATGTGGCGCTTGGCTTCAGGGAAGAATATTCCAATGAAGACAGGCAGACAGATTATAGGCATACCGGGATAGATATAATAGGTGGTCCGGGGGATAGGGTGTCAGCTTCAGGAAATGGGATCGTAGTCTATACCGGTTTTTCCCCTATTGGAGGCCGTACTATTGTAATAAGGCATAATCAGAATATCAGGACTACTTATCTTAATTTGCAGAATATATATGTAAGTCAGGGAGATAGGGTAAAACAGGGTGATGTCATTGCATCAATAGGTGCTTTTGATGATCCTTCCTGTACAGACAGCCATTTACACTTTGGCATTATATATATAAATGCATATCTTGATCCATCACAGGTACTTAGCATGGATTATACCAGTATTTCAAGATTCCTGAGGCTTGTATATGTTCCGGGGGATTTAAAAATATATTGACCTTAACTGAGATTGGAAAAATAGTCTTTGATGTTTTTCATTTCCGAATCTAATTTATTATCGATTTTTTCCCTGCCTACACCAAATTCTATTATATTTAAGGTAAGTTTGATCTTTTCAAAAGTCTTTCTAAGTATGCCCTGTATTTTTGGCTTTTTACTTATATCGTGGACACTGAACTGCAGGTAATCCTCACCATCGGTGGTAGAGATAAATTTGATATGACCTATCTCCTTGCAACCATTTTCCTTAAGGTATTCTATTAAATTCTTGGAAATCTCGCCGATCTTTTTAATAAAATCCTCTTTGGTCACCGGTCTAGATGAAGTTATGATCACCTTTTTAGTCAGCGCTACTGTACTGTTTGAATTCATTGTTTTTGTATTAATTGATAGATTTATTATAAAAAGTTTAATTCTCAAGATTAGGCAGTTAATTCTATCATAAACACTACCATTGTCAAAGACTTTCAAATTATCTCTGAGATTATCTTTATGGTCCCAGACAGGTAAAAAATTAAAGATCTTAGGAGCCCCTTAAGTCCAGTTCTCTGACAGGCTCCTAGTCTTATAGTATGTATTTATAAATTGCTTTTCCCAGACCGGAATTATAACTCTCATCTGTTACAATATCTGCCTTTTCAAGGATTTCGGGATATGAATCCTTTACAGCGATCTTGAGTCCGGCAATCTCAAACATGGAAAGGTCATTAGGGCTATCTCCCAATACTGCAATTTCTTCTTTATTTATTCCCAGCGAATCTACTAAAGCAAGAAGGGCGCTGCCTTTTGTGGCATCTTTGTTTAGAATGTCGAAAAAAAACTTTCCAGACCTTATAAACTGCATCTTGTCTGAATATTTCTTCCTTAGCTTACTGTCCAGCGGATTGGATTCTTCAATGGGAATATAGATGTCCACAGTATTATTTGCATAGTAATCTATTTCTATGCTGCTTACACTTTCAAATTTTTCACCGATATCATCAAGGTGTTTCAGATCCGGATGATAGTCTTCCAGAAATAATTTTCCATTCTCCAATGCAACCACTGGTTGATAATTATTATCCTTTATCTCCCTTACTATCTCATAATAATATACAGGATCTATCTTTGACGATCTTATTATCTTTAGATCTGGACTTATAGTGATGCTGCCGTTTAGGGTTATCTGGGGAAGACTTAGCCCGAGGTCCTTTACCAGGTATAGGATAGAGTCCATTGTCTTTCCGGTGGCAAGCACCACTTCAATGCCCCTTTTTCTGCATTCAAGAAGCGCCCTCCTATTGAGCTCCGTGATTTGTGAATTATTGTCCAGCAGTGTACCGTCTACATCGGTAGCTATTAATTTATACAATCAATTTAATCTTTCTATAATCTAAGATTTATGTGTTGCAATACCAAAACAGTCCTCGGCTGCTTCCATCACAGCCTCTGATAATGTCGGATGGGCATGTATGGTTTTTGCAAGATCATCCACAAGCATTTCGCCCTTCATTGCTACAGCGACCTCATGGACA
>JALHTA010000060.1 GCA_022865545.1 Actinomycetota bacterium
TATAAGAATGGCATAGTTTATATAACTTTTTTTTATTCATTCTTTTCATAAAAGGCCTAACCCAATACTTTGTCTGAAATATGGTAAAAAAGTTTAGCTTATAAACATCTGCCGCCATCTCTCCTCCGACTTTTACTTTTTCCACCAAAAGTTTAAAACTGAGCTCAGGGTCGGGCGTATGCTGAAGTACACCAAAACAAAATAATTTATCAGCAATTTTATCCCTGAAAGGCATTTCAGAAATACATGCCTGTACGATTAACAGATTCTCATGCTTTCCATTTGAATTATAATTCGCCAATACAGCAGCGCTTGGATCAAATGATATTACCATTGCATTAGTCTTTAAAGCATGCTCGGTAAACCTTCCTGAACCAGAACCAGCTTCAATAATTAACTGCCCTTTTAAATTTTTTCCCCATTTTGTTTCCTTAAAAAATCTTTCATAACTTATATTTCTTTTTGAATAACCGTCATATTGGGTCCTCGAATGTATATTCCACTCCAGACCAAAATTATCTGAATAATGCTCCTCGTCAACAAACCTCGGTATACCTTTCAATATAGGATAGTGTTTATTGCATTTCCTGCAATAGATATCCCCTGTTATTATATTCTCTCCTTCGGAATACCCTGCATTCAGTTTCATTGAGGATTTGCACTTTGGACAAACTAATAATTTAAAATGTTCTTTATACATTATATTTTATCGGTTAATAATTTTTTTCTAAACAGTAGATCTACTTTTTAATAAATAAACAATAACTACCCATATCATTTATATTTTATATACTTATTTTCATTCTTTTACACCATAAATAAAATACCAGTACGGTGAAAAGCCTTCCGCCGTGGTCAATGCCGCCTTTATGCTCATCCAGTAACCTCTTTATATAGCCTTTATTGAAAAATTCATTATCACCCGCTAATAGATTAGCATTTATATAGGGATTTAAATCACCTCTGAACCAATTTGATATTGGTACTGCAAAACCCCACTTTCTATTCAAACTTAACTCCGGCGGCAATATTTTCTTTGCAAGTTTCTTTAGAATATATTTCCTGGTCATACCTCTTATTTTAAAGTTACCATTTAGTTTTTTAAAAGCAAATTCAACAATCCTGTAATCAAGGATGGGGCACCTTACCTCAAGTGATACTTTCATGCTCATTCTATCGACCTTGGTTAAAATATCTTCAGGTAAAAAACTCAAGAAATGTGCATATTCCAATGTATTTACAAAATCCCTGCTGGAATTGCTCAATATACCGGTGAAAATCTTCTCCGGTTCGTAATATTTATCAGATAAAATATTGAAAGTTTTATCATTTAAAAGTTCTTTTCTATATTCATCCTTAAAATATGCATGGCTTGTCCTATCAATAAATGCTTCCCATGTATTATATTTTAATCTTAATAATTGCTTTTTAATCGAACTTTTATCCGACATTCTCCCGGCGGATCTACTTACTATTTTTCTAAAGGCTGAAGGAATGAATTTATTAATATAATAATTCCCTAAAGTTGCAATATAAGTGGAATAACCACCAAAAAGCTCATCTCCGCCATCGCCTGAAAGTGCGACCTCTACATAATTTCTTGTCATTTTTGATACATAATATGTTGGTATTAATGATGAATCAGCGAACGGTTCATCAAAATGACCGATTAATTCATCTATAATATTGAATTTTTCAGGATTTACAATAAATTCCGTATGATCCGTTCCAAAATAATCGGCCACTATTTTTGCATATGGAAGCTCATTATATTTTTTATCCTTAAAACCTATACTATATGTCTTAACATTTTTACCTGCTATACCGGACATCATTGCAACAATCAGGCTTGAATCTAATCCTCCGCTCAGAAATGCCCCAAGTGGAACATCAGACACCATCCTCAACCGGACCGCATCCCTTAGAAGATACTCCAGCTCTTCCAGAAGTTCTTCTTCTCTATATTTTTTCCCATCTGATTCCGGTACATGCCAATAAGGAGAAATACTTGTTCTGCTGCTATTTATATCATATACCATCATGTGGGCCGGGGGTAATTTTCTGGCATATTTAAAAATAGTAAAATCAAATGATATGTATCCAAATGTCAGGTAAAAATTTAAAGCCCTGTAATCCATTTCATGCGGAAATTCTGGATCGCATAAGATTGATTTCAGCTCTGAAGAAAAAACAAATTTTCCCTTGTACTGCGCATAATAAAGCGGTTTTTTACCCACACGATCACGTGCAATAAATATTTGCTTTTTTCTATCATCGTATATTCCAAAGGCAAACATTCCGTTAAATCTATCAAGACAGGCCGTACCCCATTCTTTATAGGCGTATAGGACGACTTCTGTATCCGTATTACTTTTAAATCTATAACCTTTTTTCTCAAGATCTTTTCTTATTTCCATAAAATTATAAACTTCTCCATTATAGATCAAATGTATTTTCCCGCTATCGTCAGACATCGGTTGACTGCCGGCTTTCGAAAGATCAATAATAGAAAGCCGGGAATGCCCTAAAGCAATTTTCCTGTCGGGATTCATCCAGACCCCGGAGTCATCGGGACCTCTGTGTCTAAGCGAATTAACCATATTGGCAATTAGAATTTTATCTATTTGCTTACTTTGATCTATAATTCCTGCAATTCCACACATTATTTAAATTTCCTCAAATTACATTATACAGATGCCGTTTAAAATAGTTATTCTGCAAGCTTATTAACATTGATCAAACGCCTGAACTCTGTATAGATATTATTAAGGACAATATCCATACTATAATCTTTCATAGAATCCAGGCAGTTATCTATGCTAAATTTCTCTTTGTTTTTAAGTATCCGGGTAATAGCATCTGCA
>JALHTA010000446.1 GCA_022865545.1 Actinomycetota bacterium
GCACCTGCCAGTAAGATCGAGATCCTTGTAAAAAACCGCAGCATCTCAAACACCATATTACTTATTGTGGTTGCCTTTATAGGTCCTGTGATCGAGGAAGTATTTTTCAGAGGATTTCTATACTCAGCTTTCAAAAAGAACTGGGGGGTACTGCCGGCGCTCTTTTTGTCCTCAGTACTATTTTCAATAGTGCACCTGCAACTTTATAGTTTTGTCCCACTGATGATAATAGGCTGGCTGCTTGCCTATATATTTGAGAAGACAAAATCACTCTTTCCGGCAATATTTCTTCATGGGGTATATAATCTAATCTTAATACTTATACTGCTTGGACAGTTTGAGATGATAAACATGTACTAATTGTAAAAGTTTTTTGTTACAATATTGTCCGAATTAAGGGAGGTCCTGGTGCTGTGTATGGACCGGGGTATAAAATAATTATTGGTAGGAAGAACTAATGAAAAGAATAAGTAATGAAGATGTCAGGCATGTAGCAAAGCTTGCCGAACTTGATTTCAGTGACGAAGAAGTAGAAAAGATAACTCCCCAGCTTGATAAGATCCTCGACCATGTAGCCAGGATAAGTACCGTTGACACTGAAGGTATTACCTCAACATCACATGTGATGGATATAAATAATGTCTTTAGGGAGGATGAGATCACCGAACCCGTATCACAGGAAGAAGCCTTAAAGAATGCACCCGAGGAAGCTGAAGACGGTTTCAGTGTGCCAAAAATAGATTAATAATAGATCAATAAATGAGTGTTTGAATAATAAGGAGATATTGTTGGAACTTAATTATCTAACTGCCCACGAACTCAGGGAAAAGCTACAATCCAGAGAGATCTCCAGTACCGATATCACACAAAGTGTACTTGGCAGGATAAAGAGTAAAGATAAAGATATAAATTCATATATAAGGATTGAAGAAAAATCTGCCCTCCAGTCTGCCCGCGAGGTCGATAATCATATTACAGGAGGCGGGAACATTGAGGATTTTACCGGAATACCTGTAGGGATTAAGGACAATATCTGCACCAGGGGTATTACTACTACCTGTGCATCCAGGATACTTAAAAGTTATATACCTATTTATGATGCTACCATTATTAAGAAACTTAAGAAAAACAATTATATACTTCCGGGCAAACTCAATATGGATGAATTTGCCATGGGCTCTTCAAATGAAAACTCTCACTTCGGGCCGGTAAAAAACCCATGGGATAAGACCAGGGTGCCTGGAGGTTCAAGCGGCGGTCCCGCGGCAAGTGTTGCTGCAGGTGAGGCAATTTGCAGCCTGGGTTCTGATACCGGCGGTTCAATAAGGCAGCCTGCAGCGCTTTGCGGAGTTGTGGGATTTAAGCCGACTTATGGGATGGTTTCAAGATACGGACTTATTGCCTTTGCGTCTTCGCTGGACCAGATAGGTCCTTTTTCCAGGGATATGGAGGACTGTGCGGCTCTTCTTAATGTGATATGCGGACATGACCCTTGCGATTCCACATCCATTAATGGAGAGGTCCCTGATTACAAGAACTTTTTAAAAGATGATATAAGGGGTCTTAAAATAGGAGTTCCCAGGGAGCTTATGGTGGAAGGGATCGACCCTGAAGTTAAAAGTTCAGTGGAGTCAGCGCTTAAGATGGCCGGGGATATGGGAGCTTCAGTAGAGGAAATATCGATACCTAATCTGGAGTATGCACTTAATGTCTATTATATAATCGCACCTTCCGAGGCAAGTTCCAATCTATCGCGTTTTGACGGGGTCCGCTATGGATTCCGTGACAAGAGTGCAAAGACTTTAAGGAAGATGTATCAGTTGACAAGGGCGCAGGGTTTCGGAGAAGAGGTAAAGAGAAGGATAATGATAGGGACATATTGCTTGTCTGCCGGATATTATGATGCATATTACGAGAAGGCACTAAAAGTAAGGACCCTTATAATAAATGACTTTAATAAGGCATTTTCTAAATATGATGTCTTGATATCGCCTACATCGCCTACTACTGCATTTAAGCTTGGGGAGAGGACAGAAGATCCCCTGACGATGTATCTATCCGATATCTGTACAATACCCGCAAACCTGGCGGGACTGCCTGCCGTATCTATCCCTGCAGGTCTGTCATCTGAAGGTCTTCCGATAGGGCTTCAGATAATAGGAAATACGCTAAGGGAAGACAATGTAATAAGGACCGCCTATAGTCTGGAGAAGGCCATAGGATTTAAGGCAAGACCAAAGATATGATCTGTATTTACTTTAATTAATATAAATAAGCGGCTA
>JALHTA010000447.1 GCA_022865545.1 Actinomycetota bacterium
ATTTCTTTTAATTTTCCTCTATTTAACATCATCCAATCGAATATCTTTGGTGTTCTTTCCCCAGCCTTCACCATCATATTGATTGCTCCCTTCATATCGTTTTTCAATATGAATACAAGAAAACTAAACGCATCACTTACTTTAGTAATTCTTTATCCAGATGATCAAATACCTTCAATGTACCTGGTGTAATAAAAAGTTGTTGGAATAAAACTAAGGAATACTTATATCAGGTGATGATCTTTGCGTCCTTAAACCATTTAAATGTATCTTCTATTGACTGTTTTACTGGTCGGGGATCATATCCCAACTCTTCTATAGCTTTTTTGTGGCTAATAACAGAATTACTTTGAAGAGTGCACAGAGAGTAATTTGTATACCGGGGTGTTTTTCCCGAGAGCCTGTAGTAAGCCGGAGTGAAGGTACAATATGCTTTTGCGAGCCAGAACGGGACATTGATCCCTGGAGCTTTTATCCCTGTTGCCTCCTCAAGCATCCCAAACATCTCCTGCATGGTAACACGCTGGCCAGAAAGAATATAATTGGACCCTGGTTTTGCTTTCTGTGACGCCAATATATGTCCTTCGGCAACATCCCTTACGTCCACAAAATCATATGCACCATTTATAGCCATTTTCATCTTGCCATTGTAAAAATCCAGAAAAGTCTGAGTGAGGGCTGAAAGACGCCAGTCATAGGGACCGAGAACCCCCGTTGGACACAATACCACAGTATAGAGTCCCTTATCTATTGCGTCCATTACTTCAATGCTTGCCTGAGCCTTGGATCTGTCATACTCCCCTCTCTCATTTTCGGGATCATAGGGCATATTCTCATCAATGGTGGTCCCCATGGATGGTTCCTTCAGGGCATGTATTGTGCTGGTATAGATAAGCTTTTTAACCTTTGCGTCAAGACAGGCCCTTATGACATTTCTGGTACCTTCCAGATTGATCTTCCTTAAACTCTGGTCCTCTCCGGGCATGATGGATATTTTTGCTGCCATATGATACACCGTATCTACCCCATGGAAAGCTTCTTTAAGCGACTGTGGGTCAAGTATATTACCGGTTACCCTTTCTACTGGAAGTCGCTCAAGTGCAACAGTATCTGAAGTAGTCCTTAAAAAAGCCCTGACTTTGCGCCCTCTATCAATGAGTTTGCGTATAAGTACATTACCTATAAATCCCGTGGAACCAGTAACAAGATCCATTTTAACCTGCTTTCCGTTTATACTTTTTGTATGCGTTTAAATATTGCCGCAAGTATATTATGAATTAATTAATAAATCTATTTATGGATCAAGCCCTCTACTCAAATAAAATTGGAAATATCTTAAATGATAGTATGAATATTATTTAATTTTTTGTAGACACCCCTGCTGAGCTAAATGTTGCCATTTCATTAAGTATCTTGACTGCTGCTTCAGTTATGCTTATTCCTATAGCTGCCCCGGTTCCTTCTCCGAGCCTCATATCAAAATCGAAAAGCGGTGTAAGGCCCAGATGAGCCAATGCAATACTGTGGCCCTTCTCAACCGAACAGTGTGAAGGAATCATATAATGGGCACACTTTGGTTCAATAGCATGGGCAATAAGAGCTCCTGCGCTTGATATAAAACCATCTATCACCACAGGTATCCTGTTTGCAGCACATCCAAGTATTACCCCTGCTATCCCGCCTATTTCAAATCCCCCGATCTTTGAAAGCACATCTATCCCGTTTTTAGGATCAGGTTTATTAACCAATACTGCTTTTTTGATAGCTTCGATCTTCTTCTTGAGTCCTTCCTGGTCGATGCCCGTACCAAAACCGGTTACCTCTTCGACTTTCGTATTGCATATGACTGAAGTAATGGCACTGCTGGGAGTAGTATTGCCTATACCCATATCACCTGTTGCAATAATATTATATCCGCTGTCTATCATCGTCCCGGCCACCTCTATCCCTGCCTCCAGGGCCCTGACTGCCTGCGCCTCTGACATTGCAGGTTCCTCTGTCATATTATTTGTACCGCTTGCTATTTTTTTATTTAGAAGTTTTGGATCGGGGTCAAATTCTGCAGCTACTCCCATATCCACTACCTGGACCTCGGCCCCTATATGTCTTGCCAGGACATTTATAGCGGCACCGCCACCAAGGAAATTGAGGACCATCTGCATAGTCACTTCTTGAGGATATGCACTGACTCCGTCCTTAACCACGCCATGGTCCCCGGCCATTACAAGTACAGCCTTTTTATCTATTTTGGGGTTGATGTCCCCGGTGATACTTACTATTTGCTTTGCAAGCTCTTCCAATCTTCCAAGACTCCCCTGAGGCTTGGTGAGGTCATCAAGTTTTGTCTGGGCTTTTTCAAGAAGCCCGGGATCTGGTGACTGGATTTTTTTAATCGTGTCTTTTAATTTTTCCATTATGTCCTTTCATTCAAATAAAATATTATTTGTCTATTATTTTAATAAAAATATCTTACACATAATCCTGGCCTTAGCTTTATTGAAAAAAATACCAGATATTTACCGGTCCTTAAAATAAAAAATCCTCAATACAGACTTCTTAGTATTAAGGATTATGCTAACCACTATAATCCCTTCTTTTTCCACGAAGAAAGTCTTATACCATCAAAATGCAGGTCTTCTGGCTCACGGATCGATTCCGGGTCTGCGCCTTCCCATTCCTTTTTAAAAAGAAACAGTGGCATATTGCAGATCCAGTACCCGTTTACAGCGGCGGGACCGCGCCTGATTTAAACAGGCTTCCCTTTTAATCTCCTAGGAGAACAAATTGACTATTTATGAATTGCCAAAGGGCAATTATTTATAAATCAAACAAACTATTAAAAATTCTTTGTAAATATAGGATAAATTTAAAATATTGTCAAAAGAATATTATTGCTTCCTAAAAAACCTCAGGAACCTGTCCTGATACTGGTCGAATATTTCCCAGCGGTCAAGTTCACTTTTAAGTTTAGATGGTTTTATTTCACCCTTTTCAAATAGTTTAAATAAGAGCTCTATCTCCTTATGTGCTGCTACCGGTATTCCGGCCCTATCCCTTGTAATAATAGGAAAGCCGCTACTGTTCATCCCGATAGCATTACCTTCCACCATATCCGGAAGTTGAGAGTAATAGGCGCTTTTTGTCATAAGCTCCTGGGTAAATTTTGAAAGTGAAACATCCCAAAACTGGTCAACACCCTTGATCACAGCCATATGTTTGTCACCGCTTTTTTTAATTTTTTCCATTATCTTATCAAGAACGGTATTAAGAGACTCTGTAACTATTTCCATCTTTTCGGAATCTCTTACAAGTCTTAATTTATAAAGCAGCATTGCCAGGTCATTGTCTTCCATGGCAAGCATTTCAAGGGCCTTTCTGGCCTCTTCACTAAAACCTTCAAGCCTGAGCATATATGAAGGTGTCAGTAGCTTTGGTTTCTGCCATGTTATTCTTCCTTCTCTTACAATGGTCTCGGAATCCGTGCTCCTTCCCTCAAACTTAAGGTACATCGGTACCGCAATCATATAATAATGGACAGTAGTAGAACTATATGAAGAGATCAGTTCACTTGGTTCCAGGATCACTTCTGTGTTTTTAATTGCTATTTTTATTTTTTCGTTTATTTCCATTTTTAAGTTGTATATGAATTAATCTTATTATTCCTACAGTGCTATGTCTTATTCTATATTACTGCATATTATTGCTTTTAAG
>JALHTA010000448.1 GCA_022865545.1 Actinomycetota bacterium
CATATTTATAAAGGTCTTTATGAAGGCCCCCTTCACCGGTATTATAATATGTCCCAAACTCTGAAGAAGCTGTGGCAAGGGATCTGCAGGCATTAAAGCTTATTGATCCATAAGACATAGCCGAAAATATTATGGGAGAAGACAACTCCAACTGGGGAGATAATTTTAATTTTAGCCTCGTCCTTTTTTGCTGGCTTAAACCGCCTGAGCTGTCTTTGCTTTTACCTTTTCCTTCAGGATCTCCCGACTCTTCAAATTCCATTTCATGCGACTTATTTCCAATAAAAGTCTTTACCTCCATAGGTTCCCTTAAAGGATCTATTGAAGGATTTGTAACCTGTGAGGCATTAAAAAGTATATGATCCCAGTATACCGGATAGGGCTTGTCTGAGCCCATACCTATTAGCATTACGCCGCCGGAATCTGCCTGCTTGTATAGATTTCTAAGATGCTGAGCGGACCAGTTTGCATTTGTTTTAAACTGTGCCTGGCGTTCCTTGACCTTCAGTGCACCAGTCGGGCACATGCTCTCACAGCGATGACATCCCACGCAGTTCTGGTTATTGCTTACTACCGTATCATCATCACCATCAAAATCGTGGACATCATTGGAACATTGCCTTACACATACCTGGCAGGAAATGCATTTTTCCGCGTCCCGCTCTATTTCAAATTCTGATTCTGTCAATTTCAAAGCCATCTTATGATTTCACCTTTATATTTAAAGATTTCTTAAGTCTTCCTATCACGGGCTCTCCCCCGCTGGGCCTCCAGACAATATCAGGCTCAGGGCATATAAGCTTTATGGGGGCTTCCTCACTGGAAACATATAAATAGTTATCCTTTCTTGCAGCCACCATAGGTCTTAGCTTTATCCTGTCATTTAGTGCATACATAAAATCATTACTTCCGACAATAATACTAAATGGGCCATTGATCAGGGCGCTTCCATAAAGTATCCTCAAAGTCTTTACCATATCACCTATGTCTGCCGGCATCCTGTCTATCTCGTCCCAGAGAGGCGCAGCAAGAATAAGATGTATGAGTTCAAGATCCATCCTCTGCTTTCTTGCTATCAGGTCAAACAGATATGCTATTACTTCTGTATCGGTAGAAAGAGTACATTCATATCCAAATCCTGAGATGAATCTTTTATTGGTCCCATATGATGAGATCTCCCCATTATGTACAACGGACCAATCAAGGAGTCCGAAGGGATGCGCCCCTCCCCACCATCCGACGCTGTTTGTGGGAAATCTTCCATGCGAGGTCCAGATATGTCCCCTGTATTCTTCCAACCTGAAAAAGTTTCCTATATCCTCGGGGAAACCTACGCCTTTGAATATTCCCATATTCTTACCGCTGGATATTATATATGCCCCCGCTATGGATACATTTACTTTCATGACGAAATCCACAATAAAATCTTCTTCTAGCAGCTTGAATCTGTCTATATTAATATTATCCCCGCCATTACTCTCTTTCCATGCTGCCGCACCACTTGCTGATCTTAGAAAATACCTGTAGATAATGGGGGGATCATCTATTCCATGTGTTTTCCTGGTCGGTATCTCCTCACTAAAAAGCACCTTAAAGTTTTTATTTAGCTGTTCCTCTGTCTCAGCTTTGGCCGTTGTATCATCATAAAGGATATGAAATGCCCAGTCGTTTTTATACTGCGGGTAGATCCCGTAGGCTGCAAATCCACCCCCCAATCCGTTTGACCTATCATGCATAAGGGCGATACCGTCTATCACCTGGCTTCCGCTAAAAGTACCTCCGGACTCATCCATCATTCCAAAAATCGCACATCCCGAAGGTATCTTATAGCGGGAAAAGTATTCCTGTGTAGACCTGGACCTCTCTCTTTCAGAGATTCTCATACTATTCAGGTTTTCATTTTTTAATTCCATCATATCCGTATATTCTTTAAAAATATTACCTATTAAATTTACCTAAAAAAAACAAGAAGCCTTCCTAAAACACCCTATGTCTTAA
>JALHTA010000449.1 GCA_022865545.1 Actinomycetota bacterium
ATTATAAATAGAAGGCCGCAAAATCCCAATATACCGTTTCCGTGAGTTAGCCCTGATAAACAAACGAATAAATTACCCAGGAAAATTGCCATAGATAGATTTTTTTCTCTGATATTTAAATAAACTGCATATGATATCAGGGAAAAAGACACGGCCATAAGATCCATTCTTCCGCCCGATGAAGCTTCTAAAAAATTCTTATCGACACTTAAAACCAACAGTGACAGGAAAATGATTATCTTATTATTAGTAATTTTTCTAAGGATATAATATATTGCGCCGATGCTGATCAGGGCCCAGAATAAATTTAAAAATCTTACCTGAAACAGGCCCACATCAAAAACCTTCAAAAATGCTGCTTCTGCTAAAAAATATAAAGGGGGCTGCCAGAAAGTATATTGGTTTATGCCCTCCAGCCAGGTGCCGTCTGCAATAATATTTGTATTGCCCATAAAACCGTTTCTGATAAGATTTACTGCAGATGAAGCCAGCCAGCTTTCATCGGACCATGGAGCCCTTGTGTATATTAAACCGATTGTTAGAACGATCAGTATGAGTATTGGTATTATAAAAACTAGAAAATTTCTTTTATTTCCTTTAATAGTTATCACGATTTAAGAACTCTTTCTTCAATAATTTTAATTATTGATCCAATCCCAGGTCTTCTTTATCCCTTCTTCCGGCAAGGTATATGGTTTCCAGTTTAATATATTTATAGCTTGAGTTATGTCTAGAACATTGTAATTGATATCAATATTTCTTGAATTTACAAAATCTTTTTTAATTTTTCTATTTGTAACTTTTTCAACCATATCCAATACTTCTAATATGCTTTTACCTATCCCGGATCCAATATTGAAAATATGATTTTGTCGGGATTCCAGAAGCAGCGTCTTATAAATTGCATTTGTTAGATCTTCTATATATATATAATCCCTTATATTGCTCCCATCACCCCAAATAGAGATACCCTTATCTTCTTTTAAAGTTTTCAAAGCAATATTTATTAATCCCAATAATTGATTAGTCTTATAAAAATTGGGACCATATGGATTTGACGGTCTTAGTATTACATACCTTAAACCAGTATTGTTGCTGATATAATCAATATATTTTTCTATCATTAATTTTGAGATCCCATAGATACATTTAGGATCCAATCTGGAGTCTTCAGAAATGGGAACAGAATTATCCCGGTCTCCATATATCTTTCCACCGGATGATATATATACGATCTTCTTTATATTGTTTCTGGCAGCTGATAAAAACAAATTTATCGATGACATAATATTTGATTCTATTTCACCAATAATATTTGTTTCAGAATTTCCCGGGATAGTTGTGTGGATTAAATGAACTATATAGTCAATTTCTTTTAAATACCTATCAAAATTCTTCTCTTCTATAAAATTACCATAAATTTTATTTATAGAATTTTGATTTTTTATTTTCTCTATTGCAGAAAAATCTTTATCATAAACATGAATATTAAAACTATCTTTTTCTATTAATTTCAAAATTAAATTAATGCCTATAAAACCAGCCCCGCCTAATAGCAGTACATTCTCTTTCTTTGATCTATGCAAAATTATCCTTTTTATTGAAATTTATTTTCTCTCTTATTAAATATTGAGTCTGCCTGTTCTGGTAAAGAATAATTCTTCCAATATATTCACCGACCAAACCTATTGCCAGAAGATTCAATCCTGAGAAAAATAGAATCATAACTGAAAGAGAGGCCCACCCGACTGCCAGACCCGGGTCAAGCAATTTTTGGATTATAATTATTATTATTGCAATCAAGCTGCATATTTCTAAAAACAATCCTAGTATAAAAAATATCCTGAGAGGTTTAATTGAAAAATTTATTAAACCGTTTAAGAACAATCTTAATAGTTTGACAAAGCTATAGCC
>JALHTA010000450.1 GCA_022865545.1 Actinomycetota bacterium
AAAGTGAAGAAAAAAGTTTAAATTATTTTCAAAATTAATTATCATTGAATTGCTGGTACTGCTTTTATTTGTGCATTGACAATATAATTATACAATATTATCAAAAAAGCAGGAAAGAGAGTATTTGTGCTTAATTATCTGGGTTACAAGTTCACAGAGTTTATTGCCATAGTCCTTCCCTATCCATTGGCATATGCGCTAGCTGTTTCAGCAGCAAGACTATGGTATGCTACTGGTGCCAATGTGGGCATAATAAAGAAAAATATATCAAGGGTATTAAACCTTGATATGGGAGATCCTGAAGTCCACAGGATAGCAGTCAGGATCTTTATAAACTGGGGTAAGAATGTCGTGGACTTCCTTAGGCATCGAATAATTTCCAGGGAGACTTTAAGATCAAGAGTTAGCCTTGAAGGAGTAGAATATCTTGATGAAGCGCTCAAGGAAAAAAAAGGTGTTGTCATAATAAGTTCCCATATTGGAAATTTCGAATGGGGGGCATGCAGGCTTGCAGTAGATGGATACAAAATATGGGGAGTCACTCTTTTTAGAAAAAGTGAAAGGACCAACCGTTTCTTTCAAGCAAACAGGATGACCAAGGGCTTCAAGACCCTCTATATCAATAAGATCATCCATATATTCAGACACCTTAAGAATAACGAGATAATGGCTATCCCTTCTGACTGGGCTCCCACCGGGAAAGCTTCCAGACATTTTAAGTTTTTTGGTCGGATGGCTGTGTTACCAACAGGAGCCCTCCAGATTGCATTAAGGTCGGGGGCGCCTCTTATACCGAGTTTTATATGGAGAGATGGGAAATATACCCATCACCTGGTAATAAGAAAGCCCATTGAGCTTGACCGTGAAGGAGACAAAGAAGAACTGATATCAAAGAATATGGATAAACTGATTGCTGTAATGGAGTCTCACATAAGGGAGCATCTTGCTGAATGGGAACTATTTCATGACATTTGGATAGACTAATAGTATACTGAATTTTTTATTTCAGAATGTAAGGAGCTTACGATCGTAGACAGGCAATTAAAGACTTCTGAGAACAATACTAGGAAACCTGAGATAATGTGGCACAATCACACCATTGAAAAAACCCGGAAAATTCTCAGTACGGATCTTAAGAATGGTTTGAGCGAGAAAAATGTAGAGTCAAGACTATCGGAATATGGTCCGAACCAGCTGGAGGAAAGAAAAGGAAGAACTCCATTTAAGATCTTCATCTCCCAGTTTAATGATTTTATGATATGGATACTTATTGCCGCAGCTTTTATCTCAGGGGTTCTAATAAGGGAAGTTACTGATGCAATAGTTATATTGGTCATACTGGTAATAAATTCGGTTCTTGGTTTTGTTCAGGAATACAGGGCCGAACAGGCTCTTCAGGCTTTAAAGGAACTTGCTTCTCCCAGTGCCCTGGTCATAAGAGCCGGGAGAGAAAAAAGTATCTATTCCAAAAACCTTGTCCCAGGTGATATCGTTAAAATATCTGCAGGAGACCTCGTCCCGGCAGACTGCCGTATTATCAAACAAGTTAACCTGCAGGCGGATGAATCTATCCTTACCGGAGAATCGGAACCAGTTGCTAAGACTACTGCTATCATCGAAAGCCAGCATCTCCCATTAGGTGATAAGAAAAACCTCCTTTTTAGCGGGACCACAATAGTAAAAGGCAGGTGCATTGCTGTTGTGACCGGAACAGGACAACAAACTGAAATAGGAAAAATTGCAAGTATGGTCCAGGAAGAAGAGGGCATGACACCTTTGCAAGTCGAGCTTAAGACTGTAAGCAAAAGGATAGGTATAATATGCATTGCAATAAGCGTAATAGTTTTTGCAGCAGGCATACTAAAGGGTAATTCTGTGGCCGATATGCTCCTGGTAGCAGTCGCTCTTGCAGTAGCTGCGATACCAGAGGGACTTCCAGCTATCGTCACCGTGGCTCTTGCCCTTGGGGTACAGAGGATGGCTAAAAACAATGCAATAGTAAGAAAGCTGAGTTCTGTTGAAACTCTTGGCGGAGTCTCTGTAATATGTACCGATAAGACAGGGACACTCACGGAGAATAAGATGATGGTCAGGAAGATATACACCGGGCTTGATCCTGTAAGTGAATATGATGATTATATAGAAAAATATGGAAAGACTTGTAGCGGTTCAGATGGGGATAATAAGAAAGATATTTTTCCATCACCGGTAAAACTGGACAGCGACCTGGCCCTTAAGCTTCTTCTTAATAATGCTGTACTTTGCAATGATGCATACTATCTGGATAAGGAACAGTGTGAGATCACAGGTGATCCCACAGAAGCAGCGCTGATAGAACTTGCTGATTCATATTCCCTGGACAAGGGCAATATGGAAGACAGGTACAGGCGGGTGATGGAAGAACCTTTCGATTCTATCCGTAAGATGATGACAACTATCAATAAGACCGGCACGGACGACAGCAGCGGGCATGATCATGTTTTATTCTCAAAAGGTGCTCCTGAAATCATTATGGAAAAATGTACAAAGATCATCAAGGATGGACAAATAAAAGATATGTCCGATTCTGATAGAGATAAGATAATGGAAAATAATTCCCTGTTGGCAGGAAAGGCTATGAGGAATCTTGCTTTTGCTTTTAAATATCTTGATAGACTTCCCGCTGAGGACGGTATAAGCAAGGAAGAGAAAAATTTGGTCTACCTCGGTATGGTCGGCATGATAGATCCTCCAAGACCCGAGGTCTATGATGCTATAGCTAAATGCAAAAAAGCAAATATAAAGGTGATCATGGTGACCGGGGATCACAAGATCACAGCAACTGCTATCGGTGCGGAACTTGGTCTTCTGGAATATGGGGGCAAAATCATAGACGGAATGGAATTTGATGCTATGACTGAAACCGAACTGGAGGAACAGATCGAGGATATAAGGATATTTGCACGTGTATCTCCATCCAATAAAGTCGACATAGTAGATGCTCTTAAGAAAAAGCAGCATATAGTCGCTATGACAGGAGACGGGATAAATGACGCTCCTTCCCTAAAAAAAGCTGATATTGGTATAGCCATGGGTATAGTCGGAACAGATGTGAGCAAAGAGTCCAGCGATATGATACTTACTGATGATAATTTTGCCACTATAGTAAAGGCGATCAGGCAGGGAAGAGTGATCTATGATAATTTAAAGAAGTTTATCCTTTTTCTTCTTTCCTGTAATATTTCTGAAGTATTAATAATGTTTGTCTCAATAGTTATCGGAGACTATATCTTTTTTCTCATCACCGGCCAGAGAGGATTCCTTTATATCCCGCTGCTACCCGTACAAATACTCTGGATGAACCTTATCACTGATGGTCTTCCGGCTATGGCCCTGGGGGTAGATCCTCCAGAGAAAAATATAATGGAAAGGAAAGCGACAAAAAAGAAGGAGCCTATCCTGAGTTCAAGAAGGCTTTTACTGGTAGGCTGGCAGGGTCTTATTATGACCCTGGGAGCATTATTTATATATTTTAGTGCACCAATATTATTTAGTGACAGGTCTCATATATCCCAAACAATGGTATTTACGACCCTGGTTATCACACAACTCCTACATACATATAATTTCAGGTTCGAGGACAGGGGAATATTCAGAAAGGATATCTTCGGCAATAAATATTTAAACCTGGCAGTACTGGTATCGATCTTGCTTCAAGTAGCTATCATATACATACCATGGTTACAGGACATATTTGAGACTACAAGTCTATCACTTGAGAACTGGCTTCTTATAGCTGCAAGCTCTATAATACCGGTGCTTTTAATAAATCTTATCAATGAGGTCATATATAAGAGAAGAAGGTCGGGAGTTTCTTACTAAGAGCCTGTCCGAGAATATTTCTATATAATTATCTGAAAGTGATATTATAATATGAATAGAGTTATGTGTTTTTATCTATACTAAAAAAATTCTTATTAGATAGAGTGGTAGTTGGTTGGGTACGCAATATAAAGTCAGTAATTCTGTCCTTGAACTAGTCCTTGGGGATATCATCCTGCAGGAAACAGACGCGATAGTCAATGCTGCCAATAGCCAGCTTGCTCCAGGAGGGGGAGTCTCAGGAGCCATTCACCGAGGTGCCGGACCGCAGCTCTGGGATGAATGCAAAGCTCTTGGCGTGTGCAGTACAAGTGAGGCAAAAATAACCAAAGGCTATAATCTCTTTGCTGATTATGTAATACATACAGTAGGACCGGTATATGCCGGCAGGGTAAGTGATCCAGAAAATCTAAAGAACAGCTATCAGAATAGTCTTGACCTTGCTTCAAAAAAGAATTTAAAAAGTATATCTTTTCCTTCTATTTCTACAGGTGTATTTGGGTATCCCGTAAAGGAAGCTTCATATATTGCATTAAAAGCTATAATAGACTGGATCAAACAACATCCCGGCATTGAACTAGTCAGAATGGTACTTCATTCTGAAGAAGATTATAGTATGTATAAATCTGCGCTTGATAATATGATGTCAGATTAACTCATAAGCCCGCCTCACCATCATATAGCATCCAGCTGCCTTATTGTCTATTTAGTGATATATAAAGGGCATGGCTCTATTTATTAAAATTCTTAATTATGAACACTTGGAATAACCGCAGTTCCTGCAAACATAACAACCTCCCTCGGGCTCCATTATCCCTCCGCAATCGACTTCGGGACATATCATTATGGAACGCGGACCTCCTGTTATATCAAAGTCAAATTTATTATAGCCATTAAGTGAAAATTCAATGGCCTTCCCTATCGCATCAGGGCATGAAAGCACATTGGTGTTCGGGTCTGCTATACATGTTATGCAGCGGATCCCCTCGACCTGGCTCTTTATTTCTTCCAGATCCATACCGGATCTTATTGATATAGAAAGAAGCCTTCCGACTACTTCAGTAAGTGCAGCACATCCTTCCTCGCCGGTATTTGTGAATACCTCGCATATCCCATGCTCGTCAGTATTGACAGTTACATAAAGTTTTCCGCAACCGCCTATAGTATATTTTTTTGTCATCCCCTGTGTGATATCAGGACGGGGGCGAGGTTTGATCTTAGGCATCGGTCCGGTTGCTTCTATGGCTTCCTTGGTCCTGGTATTATCTTCTTCTTTTTTATCAGCCATAATCTTTTCTGCTGAGCTTTCTGCAGATTGTTTAATATTTTCGGCTTTCTTTACCGGAGTCTCCGGAGCATCGGATTTTACATTCTCAGCATCTTTATTTTTACCTTTTACTTCAAGTACCTGTGCGTCCCTGCTTCCATCCCTGAATATTGTTATTCCCTTGCAGCCAAGTCTATATGAAAGCATATAAACATCCTCTACGTCCTGCACGGTCGCTGAGTTTGCAAAATTTACTGTCTTTGACACAGCATTGTCAACAAATTTCTGGAATGCTGCCTGAGTCCTTACATGCCATTTTGGTGAGACTTCATGGGCTGTTATAAATATCCTTTTATATTCTGAAGGTATTTCTTCAATATCTTTTATAAGTCCCTTTTCTGCTATTCTCTCCATCAATTCCTTGCTGTAAAAACCTTCTTCTTTGGCAATGCTCTTGAAATATTTATTCACTTCAAGAAGTTTATCATTATCCATTACATTCTTTACAAAAGAGACCGCAAATAAAGGCTCTACTCCGCTGGAACAATCAGCTATTATGCTCAGTGTCCCTGTCGGGGCAATAGTTGTTGTAGTAGCATTCCTTATTTTATAACCTTCAGGACTATCAAATATGCTTCCGTTAAAGTTCGGGAATTCTCCCTTTTCTTCTGCAAGTTTTTTAGAAGCTTCCTTGGATTCATCCTGAATGAAGCTCATTATCTTGCCGCCTAACTCCAGTGCTTCTTCACTGTCATAAGGTATTCCCATGATCACAAGTAGGTCGGCCCATCCCATCACTCCCAGACCGATCTTCCTGTTCCCGTTTACCATCTCCCGGATCTTTTCGATAGGATACTTGCTCATGTCGATCACATCATCCAGGAACCTTACAGATGTATGCACTATCCTTCCAAGCTTCCTATAATCTATCTGTCTTATCCCATCTTCTTCCTTTACCATATGCGCCAGGTTAATGGACCCCAGATTACATGCTTCATAGGGTAAAAGTGGTTGCTCTCCGCACGGATTGGTGCTTTCGATCTGGCCGATATGAGGAGTAGGATTATCTTTATTAAGGCGGTCAAGGAATATGATACCCGGATCACCATTCTTCCATGCATGCTCTACTATTTTGGAAAATACTTCACGGGCATTATACCGGTCAAATACTTCCTTTGTGCGGGGGTTCACTATTTCATATTTTTCATCATTCTCTACAGCCCTCATAAAAGCTTCCGTGACTCCTACCGATATATTGAAATTAGTCAGCTTTTCATTATTTTCCTTCGCAGTTATAAAATCCAGGATATCAGGGTGATCTACGCGGAGTATACCCATATTGGCTCCCCTTCTTGTTCCACCCTGTTTAATTGTGTCGGTAGCCGCATTAAAAACAGTCATAAACGATATCGGACCACTGGATACTCCCTTTGTTGAAAGAACAACATCGTTTCTTGGCCTTATCCTTGAAAAGGAATAGCCCACTCCCCCTCCTGATTTCTGTATAAGAGCGGTGTTTTTAAGTGTTTCGAATATATCAGACATGGAATCACCTATCGGAAGGACAAAACAGGCTGCCAGCTGCTGGAGCTCTTTCCCAGCATTCATAAGTGTCGGTGAATTAGGAAGAAAATCAAGATCAGCCATTATATCATAGAAATCTTTTTCTATTTTTAGGATTTCTTTTTCAGTTTTTCCATATCTTTTTTCTGCAGATACTATATTCCGGGCGACCCTTGCAAACATCTCCCTTGGTTTTTCAAGAAGGTTTCCCGCCTCATCCCTTTTCAGGTATCTTCTCTCAAGAACTTTTATTGCATTTTCAGACAGGCTTATCTTCTTTGTCAGGTAATAATCATTTAGCATCTTTCTTCCACTCTTTTTGTCAGCTTCTTTCATTACTGATTACCTCCCTGTATTATATTTATTTTGTAGATATATTTATAATATTTAAACTTCGTAATCCTTAAGGTCTTAATTAAAAAATAAACAAACTGAAAATTTAACCGCAATAATTATAAAAAATAGATATTTTCTAAAATTTTACCTTCCAGAAGTAGCAAATTACTCAGGATATTGTGTATGAATATATATTAAACCACTAGATATTGTATGTCAATATAATTTTTACTATTTTATAGATTATTTTTTATAATATGTATATTAGAAATTTATATATATTATTATTACAACTTATTTAATTATATTACAAAGTATCAATACCATATTATAGCTTCCTTTATTATTATATTACTAATGGCCATACTTTAAGCTTCCTTTATATTCCGGGGAAGAAGGAACAGTACTTGTTTTATCTTCCTCTGAACCTCTACTCACCCAAAAAATAATTTACCAAATTAACCATTTTCAAATACACATTAGGATTATTTCTGGTATAATGTTTGTTTCGGTTAGCTATTATCGATAGGGCTGTATAAGCTTTATCCTTTTTAATAATAATTATCAAAGCTGGAATAAATATTAATCAGTTTATCAGTGCATAAGGAGAATTATGAGCTCAATCATCAAGAAGAGACGTAAGAAGATGAGAAAGAAAAAGCATAAGAAAATGCTTAAAAAGACCAGATGGCAGAGAAGAAATAAATAAAGACTATTTTTTATTATAATAATGAATTCAACTACTTCAGGAAATGACTCTAAACTATTAGATATTCTTGATGAAAATATCCTTATATGCGATGGGGCAATGGGTACTGAATTGACATCAAGAGGTTTTTCAGGCTACCCTGAATCAGCGAATCTGGAACAGGGGGGGATTGAAAAAGTAATCGATATCCACCTTAGCTACCTGGAGGCAGGTTCAAATATTATTCAGACTAATACATTCGGTGCAAATAATGAGAAATTAAAATCATATTCACTTGATTCCAGGATAGTTGATATAAATAAAAATGCTGTATCGGCTGTGCGTCAGGCTATTAAAAAACATGAAAGTGAAAAGGGAAGCCATGGACCTCATTTTGTTGCTGGAGATATCGGCCCCTTAGGAAAACTACTTGAACCTTCCGGTACCTTAAAATACACACAGGCTGTTGATGCCTTTCTGAAGCAGGCAGAAGTACTGGTTGAAAGTGGTGTCGACCTGCTTCTTATAGAGACCATTATGGATATAAATGAAGCCCTGGCTGCCGTGGAAGCTGCAAGGAGAGCATCCAAAGACATCCCGCTTGCCTGTACACTATCTTTTGGAGAAAATGGTATTACCCTGATGGGAAATAAAGCAGAGGATGCTGTAAAAACACTACTGGACTCGGGCTGTGATATCATTGGTGCAAATTGTAGTATAGGATCTGATACAATGCTTGAGATCGTAAGAAAAATGAGGGAAGCAGATCCCGGAGCAAAACTTATATTTCAGCCAAATGCCGGTCTCCCGGTCTTAAAGGACGGAAAGACTGTATTTAATGAGACTCCCAAAATAATGGCTTACAATATAAAAAAATATCTTGAATACAGACCATCAATAATTGGAGCATGCTGTGGTAGTACGCCTGCACATATCTCCAGCATTGTAGATGCTGTATCCTCTAAATAGCAGTAATTAGGTGCTTATAATTTATCATAAGTATTTGTTCATGGATCACCAACCTATAAACACCCAAAACATCAATTAATATCTTTTGATACCTCGTCTAAAAAGTCTTCTATATCCTTTAGATGATTTACCAGAATATCATGGAGTATCAAATGGTCTATATCTCCGTAATCATGAGCTATCCGATTCCTGAAGCCTGTCATTTTAACCATTTTATCTACAATCTTTTTTGATATCAACTTTTCACTATGAAGTATTTCAAATGATTCTGAAAGAGTAGAGG
>JALHTA010000451.1 GCA_022865545.1 Actinomycetota bacterium
ACATGGGTTCCCACTACAATTCCTATCTTTACTTTCATTATCTCTTTAGGATTGTAGAGTGCCTTTATTTCTGCCTCTACCTCCTCCACATCCTCTGTTGCATTTGCGTCTGACAAAGACACAATAAGGTCTTTATTTCCAGTAATAAAATCTCCTATAGATTCCACTGCCGTTCTTTTTGCCTTACTCCATCTCCTGGTGGTCTTAAAAATCCCAATATGACCATCTGGGGTCAATGTAAGTATAGGCTTTATATCAAGAAGTGAAGCCAGAAGCCCCCTTGCTTTGCCAATCCGTCCACCCTTCTTTAGATTCTCCAAAGTTTTTGGAAGTATAAATGCCTTAACTTTTTTGATCATCTCATTAACTTTTACCACTATCTCATCTTTTGAAATACCTTTACTATTCATCTGAGCAGCTTTTAAGACTATTAGTCCTAGGGGTGCATGGGCGGCAAGAGTATCGATAATAGTAATGTCTTTTCCAGCAAAATCCTTCTTTGCAAGAAGTGCAGAACCCATGGTAGCTGAAAGCTTATTACTTATATGAATCGATATAATACTGTCATGAGTCTTTAGAAGCTTCTTATAGAGTTCTATAAAATCTCCTGGTGAAGGTTGTGAAGTAGTTGGAAATACGTCAGATTCTTTTAGTTTGATATAGAAATCTTCTAAAGTAAGATCCTTCCCATCATCTATAAACTCTTTATGGCCAAAATGTACAGTAAGTGGTATCACGCTGATATCATATTTTTTGAGTAGTTCTTTAGGAAGGTCTGAAGTACTGTCAGTCACAATTGCTATTTTAGACATTTAATTATCCTTTCTATTTCCCAACCAGAATTTTTTCCAGTCTCCTTTGCTTGTCATAAATGTGATAAAAATATATAGGCAAGTGATAAAGCTTCCAAGTATCATAATAAGGATTACCCAGATAATAGACCTCCATACTGATTTTTCCCTATAGATTACCCAGAAGCTAAAAATTATAAACATAATATATACATCGATAAGGGATATCTGACCCCATAGAAGTGAAGATAATATACTACCCTCAGATATAAAAGTACCAGTAGCCAGGCCATATACAAGCAGGGCTCCGAAACCAAGTGCTCCGATAAGAGATATCACTTTCCCAATTTTCATATTTTCCTTCTCCCTTCTTGTATTTATAAATTATTTTTCTTTCTCGTGCGGTAATGGGAAAAACTTACTGGTCACTTTTGCATATTCCTGAAATTCTGGCTTGTCTTTATATTTTTCCTCAAGAAGCGGAACTCCTGAAACGAATAAAAGAAAAAGGGTTAGCATGATAGGACTTATCACTGCAATATATCCAAATCTTACAGAAAGAGCTATTATAAAGAGTCCCCACCACATTGTCGCTTCACCAAAATAATTAGGATGTCTCGTATATCTCCATAAACCAGTTTGGATTACGTGACCTTTATTTTTAGGATCACTCTTGAATGATTTAAGCTGTGCATCCCCAAATGCTTCAAATATAAAACCTATAATCCAAATAGCAAGACCTATAAAATCATAAGCTTTAAAACCACTCTCACTAAATAAACTCACTATAAATATAGAGGCAGAGATAAGGACCATGAGTAGTCCCTGTAACATAAACAGTTGGAAAAAAGCCCTAAGGTTATGCCACTTTCCCCATTCTCTCCTGAAATTTGCATATCGGAAGTCTTCGGGTTTTCCCCAATTTCTCCTGATAATATGATAAAAAAGCCTTAAGCCCCATATAGCTACAAGGGTGGTAACAAGAATTGTTCTGAAATCATAATTTCCGCTGTAGAAAAGACAGAAAAGTGCCACAATTACAAAACCCAGCCCCCATCCAATATCTACGATACCATTATTTTTCATCAGCCAGGCTATTATGAAAAAAATAGTAAAATAAACAAATATAAGTGCTATACCAAGCCATATCGTCATTAACATAATTGCATCCTTCTATCCATATATAAAACTAATCTTATATTATGAATAATTTCAAACATTAATAATTCCTGAAAAATAAAATAGTCCAGATAACAGCATCAAGGACAGCAGTATGAAGGAAGAATAATGCACTTCCTATCAATGCCAGCCAGTATGTCCAATCAACTACTTTTGGACTAACTGTTGCAAGACTTATCAGCAGTAAAAGTGATCCGATAGCAGTAAGTATTAGCACGGTGCGGATTCCTATTTCAAACCATGTGCCAGGATTATTAACCATCATTACAGTAAGTGTCATCCACAATGCTGATGGAACAAGGATCAATAGATACACTACTGTAAATATCCAGAACTTTGCTCCAGGCCATACAGTAATAGCTGAAGCGTCAAGCTTAAAGAATATATAATAGGTAGAAGCCAGAAAGGCTACTGCTGATACAAACATACCCAGCGTGTAAAGAGGGATTAAATTCTTTGAGACTCCACCCCATAATGCTTGAGCACCGTTTGGGTTTTTAATAGCACCAATGGCATAGCTTGAAACAACTCCTATGCCTCCAAGAACAACTATAATGCCAGTAACGATTTTCCACGCAAGCATTTTACCCTCCTTAGTCAGGTTTATAGAATATCTGTTATAAATAATCAAGCACTATGATTCATAATTTTTTTCTATTTGCTAACATTATAGTAAATTGCAATGCAGAAGCAAAAATTCCCCAAAGAGTGTACGGGATATTTATATAGCTAACCCAGCTTGCGTAGGGATAAATTGCATAAAGAGCCCAAAGTAGAGTACCGACAGTTAAGAATATATCAATTGTTGCAAGTTTATTGTTCCTCAAACGAAACTGAATAGGGGTAAAGGCAAAATTAAAAATAAGGTTAAGGATAAAGGGCAGAAGAACTATAAAAGGAATAATATCTTTAAAATAAAGATAAACTACATAGCCAAATGAAATAAAAATTATAATATAAAGTACCATCCATATGGGTCCAAAAATTTGGCCTGGAGGTGCCCAAGAGGGTTTCTTTAATTCTTCATAATAGTTGGATGTTTCCATCTCTTTATTTTATAAGATATAAAAATTTTTGACTATCATGTATTAAATCTAAATCTAAAAATATTAGTAACTTAATAATTTAGAAGAAGTTTTAACAAGATTAAAAATAAAAGATTGGAAGATAGATTTATGTAATATAGTTCCGATTTTATTAAATTCCACTCTTAAAGTGCTATATGATGGTAGCCCTAAGTATTGAAATTTCGAACCAGATTTTGAAGGAATTAGGAAAAGTTAAGAAATTAACAAAGTATTTTTTTCTCCCCTTAGCAGTAATAAAAGTTGAAATACTATTAAGTCATCAATGGTTGCTCATATAAAAGTTAGTTGGAACCGGATTAGAAGTGATGTACTGCTATTAAATAAGTTGAAGTTCGCTTGAATAAAACTTTTGGCCGACTTAAGAAGTGTAAGCTAAACCAGATACTCATGGATATTGAGATATTTAAGAAGCTCTGATATTAAAAAATTCTTAATTCTTCATTCACTTTATTTTAACTAAAATATTGTATAGTAATCATTGAAGCTAGTGTAGTGAGTGTAGTCATATAGGGTAAGCTTTAATTAATAAATTGTCCTCCACCTCTATATAACTTCAGTTCCATAACTTACTACACTATTTTTGAGAATAAGGGGGTAGATCACATTCTGCCCCCAAAAATCATTAATAGGTTTTCCAGTAATAAAGTTCTTCCAGGGGGTTTCCAAACAAACACTAAGACATCCTGTGCTATAAGTTAATGGGTAAGCGAATAATAAACTTTGTTCCTTTTCCAACCTTACTGGTGACAATTATGCTACCTTGGTGTGAGTCTACTATCCATTTTACGATAGAAAGCCCTAATCCAAAACTTTTATTAGCAATTTTTTTATCAACTCTATAGAATCTATCAAATATTTTAGGGATTTCCTCTTTTGCAATTCCAACTCCACTATCTTCGATTGATATCTCAACAATTTCATTTTCTCTATTTAGACTAATTTTAATGAAGCCACTTTTTTTATTATATTTTATAGAATTATCAATAATGTTTATAAGAAGGGTTGCTATAAGTATCTGATCTGCATTTATTTTTACATCCTGTTTTTTATTGAAAAAAATTTTAATTCCTTTTGCTTCCGCTTTATTTTTCATTTCATCTATTACATTTTCCAATAGCATGTCAAGATCTATTATTTCCTTATTTAATATGAAGTTTTTGTCATAATCTCTTGATAGTGTAAGAAGTTGTGAGACCAAATAGTTTATTTTTTTACTTTTTTTTAGAATTAATTTAAGT